>JBJOKP010000235.1:0-4986 GCA_046046045.1 Pseudomonadota bacterium
CCTGGTGCGGCTGGACAAGTGTCTGCATGAGACCGGCTGCGTGCACTTTGCGACGCTGGCCCTGCTGCCCGGACCGCCCGGTGCGCCCGACGGAGCAGCCCCGTCGCTGATGTTCGAGGTGGTGCTGGATGACGGCCTCGACCCGCCCACGGCGCTGGACATCGTGCTGAAGGCGGCCTTCGAACCGCTGTGGGACATCTACGGGCACCTTTGGCCAGGGCAGGCCGGCGCGGGACGGCCGGCGCGCCAGCGGTGGCTGCGCCAATTGCTGCTGACCCACGCAACGCCGGCTGATTGCGGCTTCGTCGGCGCCCGCGACCGACCGGTGGCCCAGATACGGGCCGAAGGCGAGCTGCTCGATGACGCCCGCGAGAAGTTCACGCAGCTTCGCGACTCCGCCAGAGAGCGGCCCGCGGAGCGCGACGAGCTGGCCCGGCAGGTCCAGCGCTGGGCGCTGCAGAAACACGGGGCGTTGGTGTCGTGCCCTGCGCATCGGTCGATCTGGCGGCGAGGTGTGCTGCCGGAGCCGGCTCTGGCGTTGCTGCGGGCGCTGCGCCTGGGCTTGCCCGCGCTGGCCCTCTGCGCTGCGCTGGGCTGGCTGGCCGCCGCAGTGGCGGTGCTGGGCAAGGGCGCGAACTGCGCCCTGTTCCATCTGCCAGCCCCCGCGGCAAGCTGGATCGCACAACACCTTGGGGCGGCGACCAACGAGTTTGCGATCCCGGGCTTGGCGGCGCTGGCGCTGATCTTCGCCTTACTGCCGATCAACCTGCTGGCACGCTACGCCGAGGCTCTGCCGTCGATGCTCATGTTCCTGGGCATCAGTGTGCTGTCGGGTGGCTTTCTCGTGGCGGTTACCGCATGGCGTGACATGTCGGTCCTGATATGCGGCAGCCTGCTGGTCGTGGTCGGCCTGTTGGCCACGCTGTCGCTGGCGCTGGCCGGCGCGACCCTGCTGCTGATCCGGACCCTGCCGCTGCTGCGCGCACCGCCGCACTTCGCCTGGATCGCGACGCTTGCCATGGCCGGACTCACCGGGGTGTCGACGTATGTCACGGCTCGGTGGGCATATGCGCTGCTGGACGCGCTGCCCTGCAGCACGCTCGGCTGGAGCCATTCCTCCAGGGAGCCTGGCACCTGGCCGATCTGGCTGCTGCTGGGCAGCGTGCTGGTGGCGGTGATGCTGCGCACGCTGCCTATCTGGCAGCGGACCCTGCGACACGGGCTGCAGCGCGTGTTCGAGCCGCAAAGGCTGCCCGTGCTCGCCGATCCTGGACCCCTGCACCAGGTGCATCCCGGCATCGAGGCTTGCGAAGCCCGGCTGATCGGCCGGCAGACCCACATGATCAGCCTGACCGAGGTGCGATCGGCATGGCACCGGTTCTGGCTGCGGGTCAGCCTGTGGGTAGTCAACCTGCTGGCCGATGTCTATTTCGCCGACGGGCGGCTGGGCACTGCAGATGGCATCAAGTTCGGCCACTGGCATCTGCTCGATGGAGGCCGCCGCCTGCTCTTCTGCAGCAACTACGACGGCACCTTCGGCGGCTATCTGGACGAGTTCATACGCGGCGCATCGCAGGGCATCAACTTGATCTGGCGCTGCACCGAGCTGCGCCCGCGCCCGCCGGTCGTACCGGGCGAGCCCCGCGTCGATGCCCACAAGCCCTTCCCTGCGACGTATCAGCTGATACGCGGCGGTTGCCAGTACGAACAGGCTTTCAAGTCGTATGTCCGCACGAGCATGCTCACGCACCTGCATCGATTCGAGGCCTACAACCGCTCGCTGCAGGACATCGAACGGGCCACGCGCCTGCGCAATGCCCTGTGCCTGCCGGCGGACCCCAGCAAAATGGACCAGATACTGCGGGCGCTCGAGTCATGAAATCCACTCTGCATGAGGCGATGGGCGAGGTGCCTGCACTCGTCGGTGCCGGCTTCCTGTCGCTGCACAAGGGCCGCTACCTGCTGGCCTGTGTCAGCGACCCCGTGCTGGCTCGAGCCTGGTTGAGGGAAGTGCTGGCAGCAGGCCTCGTCAAGGCGCTGGCCGACGTTCGTCTGCCCGAAGGCCCGGAACTGCCAGAAGCAGCGTCGCCGGCACGCGACCGGCATGGCGAAGTCGTGACCATCGCCATCAGCCACGCGGGGCTGCAGGCGTTGGGCCTGCAGGACGATCCCGAGCGGCCTTTCCCGAGTGCCTTCCGTGCCGGCATGGGGCATCCGGTGCGTCGCCGCCTGTTGGGTGAGGACCCCATCCCGGGCCGGTCTGACGACAGCTTCGAGCCGTGGGACTGGAGCGACCAGTCGTACGGCACCACCTTGCCGGTCCACGTGCTGGTGGCGCACTACTGGGGAGGCGACAGTCCCTCCAGCCTGCTGGACCCGAGCGCCGTCGCGACCGGCGGTTTCCGGTTGGTGCGTACGGTGCAGGCAGACGAGCGCGCCATCAAGCCGGGGCTGGACAAGGAAGAAAGGCTCTACGAGCCCTTCGGTTTCCAGGACGGGGTCGGGCAGCCGCTGCTGCGGGGTCTGAAGTACCGCGACGCGCCGTCGGCCCGTGCGTATCGCATGCCGCTGCAACCGGACGCAGGCCGTGTGCAACCGGGCGAGTTCGTGCTGGGCCACCCCAACGAGTACCACGAGACCAGCTACAGCCCGAGTGTGCTGGGCTGGCCCGGCGGCACCGGGGCACCCCGGCACTTCGCCGCCCACGGCAGCTACCTGGCCGTGCGCCAGATACGGCAGCACGTGGACACCTTCCGCGAGTACACGAAGAACTCGTCGGTGGAACGGCTGGCGTCGAAGATGATGGGTCGCCGCATGAGTGGCTGGCCCCTGGTCACCGGTCCGCATGCCCCTGCAAATCCGGACGACTTCCTGTACCTGGCGAGCGACGAGCCCGGCTTCGAGTGCCCGCGTGGCGCCCATGTGCGACGCGCCAACGTGCGCGACGCCCTGGCTCACGACGAGGCCGAAGGCATCCGCTCTTCCAGCCTGCACCGCCTGCTGCGCCGCGGCCGGGTCTACGTGGACAACCCGCAGGCCGCGAAGACCGGCGACGGCATCATGTTCATCGCGCTGAACGCCGACCTGGATCGGCAGTTTGAGTTCGTGCACCGCAACTGGATCATGGGTTCACGCTTCGGCGACTTGTACGACGAGCAGGACCCGATCCTGGGCACACGCCGGGGTCGCATGTACACAGTGCCGGGCCTTCCCGTCGGCCAGCGCGTGGGGCCACTGCCTCCTTTCACCACCGTGCTGGGCGGTGGCTACTTCTTCCTGCCCGGCATGAGCGCCTTGCGCTTCATAGCCAGCAACAAGTGAACTTTGGCCGCAGCAGCACGGCCTGTGCGCGTCAGCCATCCCGACTCGTCTCTAGGTCGAGTCTCAGCGGAACGGTGTAAGTTCATTGCCCGGAGGAAACTGAGATGCACGATTCTTAGCAGCACTGCGCCGCCTTTCGGAGCGTGCCCTCCGCACCGGGCCGCATCTGACACCGGGAACGATGCAGGGCGACAGCTTCAGGGCGACGGTATCAGGGATCAAATATCTCTTCAGGGTCGCAAGCAGCCTCTCCCAATGCCAAGCCCCAACCCCCTCTGAAATCCGGCGTTGCCCATCTGCACCAATTCACCCCACCGCCCTGCTCCCCGCCCCTCTGTCCCGGCACCAGCTTCGGCAAACCCTGACCGCCAGGCTCAGCCACGCCCACCAGCCCCCAAGCGCCCACTCTCCCCTTCGCTCAGCACCCGCAGGTGTGGCCGGCCTTCGCGCCAGGCCAGGCCGTGCAGGTCCATGCCTTTCTGGCCGCCGAGCAGGCGGGCGAGGTAGGCCAGCACCTCGGCGCTGATCTCCTGGCCGGCGACGAGGACGGGGATGCCGGGGGGATAGGGCACGATCTGGTCGCAGCAGATGCGGCCGACCAGGCGGGCGCTGGGGCGGCCGTCGTCGTCCAGCAGGGGCAGGCGTACACCGGCTTCGTAGAAGGCGTCGCGCGGCAGGCAGGCCAGGCGGGTGAAGGCGGGGATCTCGGGCAACTGGCGGGCCAGGCTGCGGCTGCGCTGGCGGCGGGCCAGGCGCTGCATGGCGTCGATCAGGCGGGCGACCTTGCTGCGGGTGGTGGCGATGGTGAGCAGCAGGGTCAGGGTGTTGTGGGTGTTCTTCTCGATCTGGATGTTGTGGCGCTCGATGAGTTCCTGGCGCAGCTCATCCGCATCCCAGCCGCTGGCGCTGATGTCGATGGTGAGCTTGGTGGGGTCGAGGCGTATGCCGTCCTGGCGCAGCTCCTCAGTGATGAGGTCGTCCAGGCCCAGCACGCGGAAGACGCCGGTGGCGGCGATGCGTTCGCGCAGGTCCTGGGCATGGGCCAGCGAGCGCGAGAGCAGCTTGTAGCCTTCCATCACGGCCTGGCGGCGTGCCACGTCCAGGCTGGCGATCAGCGTGTATTGCGGGCTGGTGGACGCATGCATGTTGAAGTTTTCCCGGAACAGGTGGGCGTCGAAGTCCGGGTCGTTCACATGAATCATGCTGGCCTGGGAGAAGGCCGAGAGCACCTTGTGCGTGCTCTGGGTGACGTAGTCGGCGCCACATTCCAGGGCCGTGGGGCGCAGGGCCGGATGGAAGCGGGCATGACCGTACCAGGCCTCGTCGACGATGACCTTCAGCCCCGCCGCATGGGCGGCGGCGATGATGGGCGCCAGGTCGTAGCGCAGGCCGTCATAGGTGCAGCTGGTGAGGATGAGCACCCGCGCCTCGGGGTGGTCGGCGATGGCCTGCATCACGGTGGCCCGCGGCACCGGGCCGTAGAGCCCCCACTGGCGGTTGAGCGAGGCCTCCAGATAGACCGGCCGGGCGCCGGCCAGAATGACGCCGTGGTGCACGCTCTTGTGGCAGTTGCGGTCCAGCAGCAGGGTGTCGCCCGGGGCCAGCAGGGTCTGGAAGATGACCTTGTTGGCCGTGGAGGTGCCGTTGGTGGCGAAGTAGGTCAGG
>JBJOKP010000236.1:0-4979 GCA_046046045.1 Pseudomonadota bacterium
CGAGCAGAACGCCCGCGCCGCGCTCGAGGTGGCCGACTACGGCTACGTGATCGAGACCGGCGCCATCGTGCTCGAAGGCCCGGCCGAGCAGCTGCGCAGCGATCCCCGCGTGATCGAGACCTATCTGGGCGCGCAGAAGAAGCAGGCGGCCTGATCCCGCCAGGCTGCGCCTATGCGCGGCCTGGGCGCCTGCCCGCCGCTGGCTGACCCCGTCACCGCATTCCCGCATCCCTGCATCCCTGTCCGATGGGCGGCATGTGCCTTGCCGCGCCTGCCGCCGAGGAGTCCCCATGTCCGCTGCCGCCGCTACCCCCGTCTATTCCGCGCCGCTCACCGCCATGCGTTTCGTGCTGGGCGAGGTGCTGGACGCGCCGTCCTCCTGGGCCGCCCAGCCCCAGTTCGCCGACCTGGACCTGGACACGGCCTGCGAGGTGCTGGCCCAGGCCGGCCGCTTCGCCACCGAGGTGGTGGCGCCCATCAATGCCGCCGGCGACCTGCAGGGCTGCCGCTGGACACCAGCCGCGGGTGCCCACGGCTTCCCCGAGGTGGCGACGCCGGACGGCTACCCGGCCGCCTGGAAGGCCTTTGTCGAGGGCGGCTGGCCCGCCCTGCCGTGTGCGCCCGAGGTGGGCGGCCAGGGCCTGCCCCAGCTGCTCAACGGCGCGCTGTTCGAGATGCTGGTGGCCTGTAACCATGCCTGGACCATGTACCCCGGCCTGCTGCACGGTGCCTACGAGACCATCAAGGCCCACGCCGTGCCCGAGCTGGCCGAGCGCTACCTGCCCAAGGTGGTGAGCGGCGAGTGGCTGGCCACCATGAACCTGACCGAGCCCCAGGCCGGCAGCGACCTGGGCCTGGTGCGCACGCGCTGCAACCCGGCGGGCGGCGTGCCGGCGGCCAACGGCGTGGCCGTGACGGTGAGCGGCAACAAGATCTTCATCTCCGGCGGCGAGCAGGACATGACGGACAACATCGTCCATCTGGTGCTGGCCCGCCTGCCCGATGCACCGGCCGGCACCAAGGGCCTGTCGCTGGTGCTGGTGCCCAAGGTCATGCCCGACGGCACGCGCAACACGGCCTATTGCGACGGCATCGAGAAGAAGATGGGCATCAAGGGCAGCTCGACCTGCCAGATGCGTTTCGACGAGGCCCAGGGCTGGCTGCTGGGTGAACCCGGCCAGGGCCTGGCCGCCATGTTCCTGATGATGAACTCGGCCCGCCTGCACGTGGGCATGCAGGGCCTGGGCCATCTGGAGGCCGCCACGCAGCGCGCCGTGGCCTATGCCGCCGAGCGGGTGCAGCTGCGCGCCCCGCGCCGGCCCGACGAGGCGGCCACCCACCGCGGCCCCGACCTGATCGCCTGGCACCCGGCCATGCGCCGCATCCTGCTCAGCCTGCAATCGCAGAGCGCCGCGGCCCGCGTGATGGCCTACTGGACCGGCCTGCTGCTGGATGAATCCGAGCAGCATCCCGACGCCGACCGTCGTCGCGCCTGCCACGACCTGGTGGCCCTGCTCACGCCGGTCTGCAAGGGCCTGCTGACCGACCTGGGCCACCGCGGCGCCGACGAGGCCCTGGGCGTGTTCGGCGGCTACGGCTTCGTGCACGATTACGGCATCGAGCAGCATGTGCGCGACAGCCGCATCGCCATGATCTACGAGGGCACGAACGAGATCCAGGCCATCGACCTGACCCTACGCAAGCTGCTGGACGACCCGCGCCGCGTGCAGGCCCTGCTGGGTGAGTTCGAGGCGGAGTGCAAGGCCCAGATGGCCCGGGCCGAGGCGGGGGCCGATGCCGCCGGCGTGGCCGCGGCCCATCGCTGGGTGGCCAACCTGGATGAGCAGGCCAGCCTGATCCGCCAGGCCCTGGCCGCCCTGCAGCAGGCCCGGGCGGCGGATGCCGAAGCCCCGCTGCGGGTGGCCGACGACGTGCTGCACGGCCTGGGCGCCAGCCTGTTCGCCTGGGCCTGGGCCCGGCTGGACCGGGCTGCCCGCACCGCCCTGGCGCGCGGCGAGGCCGACGCGGGCGCCGATCCGGCCTACCTCGAGCAGCAGATCGAGCTGGCCGCCTTTGGCCACGACTGGCTGCTGCCGGCCAGCGCCTGGCGCTGGCAGCGCGTGATCCACGGCGCCCCGGCCCTGCCCTGGGTGCGCCTGACCGGCGCCGCCGGCGCCTGAGCCCGGCCATGAGCCCTGCCCGTCAGAAGCTGGAACAAGGCGTGCTCGACCGCATCATCGGCTACCACCTGGTGCGGGCCCAGCTCACCACGCGCGAGATCTTCTTCCAGGCCGTGGGCCAGCCGCTGGACCTGCGGCCGGTGGAATACACCCTGCTCATGCTGCTGCAGGCCAACCCGCCGCTCACGCCCAAGCAGCTGGCCAGCGCCCTGGCGCTGACCGCCCCCAACCTGACCGCCCTGCTGGACAAGATGCAGCAGCGCAGCCTGGTGGAGCGCCAGCCCAGCCCCACGGACAAGCGCTCCCAGCTCATCGTGCTGAGCGCCGCCGGCCAGGCCATGGCCCAGGACGCGCTCACGCGCAGCGCCGCCATGGAGAACGGCCTGGACGGCGTGCTCAGCGCCGGTGAACGCGCCATCCTGCTGGAGCTGCTCAAGAAGGTGGCGGCGCACCGGGTGGAGTGAGCCGTCTGGGGTGAAGCGGATCGCGCTCCGCGTCCGCCTTCAGCCCCTCATTCCTCGACCTTGACGCCGCGCCAGAAGGCCACGCGGTCCTTCACCATCTCGGCGCCGTCCTTGGGCTCGGGGTAGTACCAGACGGCGTCGGCGTTCAGCTCGCCGTTGACCAGCAGCGAGTAGTAGCTGGCCGTGCCCTTCCAGGCGCAGACGCTGCGGGTGTTGGAGAAGCTCACGTACTCGCGCCGCAGGGCCGCAGCGGGAAAGTAGTGGTTGCCTTCGACCAGCACGGTGTCGTTGCTCTCGGCAATCACGGTGCCGTTCCAGATGGCTTTCATCAAGAGATCTCCAGGAGAGAGGTGGCACCTGACGTCATGTCAGGTCCTTGGCCAGGCGCAGTCCGCTGAACTGCCAGCGCGCCGCAGGGGGGAAGAAGTTGCGGTAGCTCAGGCGGGCATGGCCGGCGGGGGTGGCCAGGCTGGAGCCACGCAGCACCAGTTGGCCGACCATGAACTTGCCGTTGTATTCACCCACGGCCCCGGCCGCGGCGCGGTAGCCGGGGTAGGGATCGTAGGACGAACGGGTCCATTGCCAGGCCTGACCGTAGGCATCCGCCAGGCCGGGTGGCGCGGTGGGGCCGGCGTAGGCGCTGGCATAGGCTGTGTCGGCGGCCACGGCTGCCTCCCATTCAAACTCCGTGGGCAGGCGGGCGCCGGCCCACAGGGCATAGGCATGGGCCTCTTGGAAGCTGAGCTGCAGCACCGGGGCGGCTGGGTCCAGGGGGCGCAGGCCGGCCAGGCCGAAGACCTGCCAGCCGGCGGAGTCATGGCCGCCCGGGTCCTCGGGCCGGCGCCAGTAGGCCGGGGCCTGCCAGCCCTGGGCCTGCACCTGGGCCCAGCCCTCGGAGAGCCAGAGCAGGGGTTCGCGGTAGCCCCCGTCGGCGATGAAGGACGCAAACTGGCCGCAGCTCACCAGGCAGCGGGCGATGGCATAGGGCTGCAGCAGCACGGCATGGCGCGGCCCTTCGTTGTCGAAGGCAAAGCCCGGCCCGGCATGGCCGATCTCGACCCGGCCGCCGGGGTGGGTGAGCCAGCCTGGCCCCTCCTGCTGCGCGGCGATGGCGGCGGCGGCAGGTGTGTCCAGGTCGGCGCGATAGGCCGGGGCCAGGGGGTTGCACGAGAAGGCGTGCAGAATGTCGGTGAGCATCAGCTCCTGGTGCTGCTGCTCATGGTGCAGGCCAAGCTCCACGCGGGCGGCCAGGGCGGCCTCCAGCGGGCGCTCGAGCAGCTGCTCCAGGGCCGCATCGACATGGCGGCGGTAGGCCAGCACCTCGTCCAGCGACGGCCGGCTGAGCAGGCCGCGCTGGGGGCGCGGATGGCGGCTGCCCAGGCTTTCGTAGTAGCTGTTGAAGAGCGGCAGGAAGCGGGCGTCGTACACCCGGTAGCCGGGCAGATGGGGCTGCAGCACCAGGGTCTCGAAGAACCAGCTGGTATGGGCCAGATGCCATTTGGTGGGGCTGGCATCGGCCATGGACTGCAGGGCCTGGTCCTCGGCGGTCAGCGGTGCGGCGCGGGCCAGGGATTCGGCCCGCACGGCGCGCCAGTGCGCCAGCAGCGGGGTCGGCTGCGGTCGGGCGGAAAGCGGGCTGTCGGAGATCGACGCAAAGGGCATGGGCCTGGGTCTCCATCGCAGGCAGGGCAGGAACCACCCCGATCCGTGGAGAGGACCGGGTGGCGGCGTCGGTCAGGCCGGATCCAGGTCCTGCAGCGGCGCCAGGCCGATGCCGGCGCGCGCCTTGTTGCAGTGTGGATTGACCTTGCCGGCGGCGTCCCAGGCGTCGAAGAGTCGGCAGGGGCTGGGACGCTGGGCGTAGATGCGGCAGCTTACCTGCCGGCCCAGCTCGCCATCCAGGGCCACGCAGCGCAGCGGGTAAACCAGGGTGCCCTTCATGGCGCGGCGCTTGGCATCCAGGCGGGCGGTGAGGCCGGTGGGCACGCGGCCGCCCAGGCTGTCGTCACATTCGTGCCAGTTGAAGCTGACGCGGTAGGCGGCGCAGCAGGCGCCGCAGCTCTGGCAGGGCGAAGGGCGTTCGGCCGCCACCGGCGGGGCGGAGGGCAGCGCCGTGGCCGTGGGGCCGGACGCAGGTGTTCCGGCAGGCGGGTCAGGCTTCACACGTTCAGCAGGTGGTCGCGGTAGTAGGCCAGCTCGTCGATGGACTCGTGGATGTCGGCCAGCGCCGTGTGCTTCTGGTGCTTCTTGAAGCCGTCCATGATGGCCGGCTTCCAGCGCCGGGCCAGTTCCTTGAGGGTGGAGACGTCCAGGTTGCGGTAGTGGAAATAGGCTT
>JBJOKP010000237.1:0-4952 GCA_046046045.1 Pseudomonadota bacterium
GCACGGCGTCCAGGGTGACCAGCAGCAGCTCGCGCAGGGCCTGGTTGGCCGGGGCATTGGCCTCGATCAGGCCGTTGCTGAGGGGCATGCCCTGCAGGCTCACGCCGTCCACCCGGCGCGCATAGGCGTCGAGATAGGGCCGGTCCACGCTCAGGGCGACGATGTCGAAATCGCCGCGGGTGGCCAGCTCGAATTCGCCGTTGTCCACCAGGCCCAGGGCATGGTCGGGGTGGATGGAATGGCCGCAGAACCAGCCACGGTGGCTGCCGGCTATGGGCGTGGCCAGGGTCAGGGTGTCGCGGCAGGGGGCGCCGCGCTGCAGCACGGCCTGGCCGGTGGATTCGCGGAAGACCTGCACCGGGCCGATCCAGAGGTCTTCCAGCCGGCCGGAGAAACGGCCCGGCGAGACCTGGTCGTACTGCTGATCCCAGCGCGAGAGGCTGTCCGCGTGGTCGTTGACGTCGCTGGACTCGGTGGTGGTGTACTGGTAGGCCGACATGGTCAGGGGTCAGGCAGGCGCAGGAGCATGGCACAAGCCCGCGGTGCAGGCATCGGGGCACACATCAGGGTATGCACCCATGGCCGATGCAGGAATCGCGCCCGCCCGGCGCACCAGGTCTTGCTCAGGCCGTCTTCTGCTCGGCCAGGCCGAGGTCGGCGATGCTCTGCTGGCGCATCAGGTACTTCTGCACCTTGCCGGTGATGGTCATGGGGAAGGCCTCGACGAAGCGGATGTGGCGCGGCACCTTGTAGTGCGCGATCTGGCCGCGGCAGTAGGCGCGGATGTCCTCGTCGGTGGTGGTCTCGAAGCCGGGCCGCAGCCGGATCCAGGCGCAGATCTCCTCGCCGTATTTCGGGTCGGGCACGCCGATGACCTGCACGTCCTGCACGGCCGGGTGACGGTAGAGGAACTCCTCGATCTCGCGCGGGTAGACGTTTTCGCCGCCGCGGATGACCATGTCCTTGAGCCGGCCGACGATGTTGACGTAGCCCTCGGCGTCCATGGTGGCCAGGTCGCCGGTGTGCATCCAGCCCTCGGCATCCACCGCCTCGGCGGTGCGCGCCGCATCGTTCCAGTAGCCCTTCATGACCGAATAGCCGCGGGTGCACAGTTCGCCCGCGGTGCCCGTGGGCACGGTGCGGCCCTCGGCGTCGACGATGCGCACCTCCAGATGCGGCTGGACCCGGCCGACGGTCGAGACGCGCCGCTCGAGCGGGTCGTCCACCGAGCTCTGGGTCGAGACCGGCGAGGTCTCGGTCATGCCGTAGGCGATGGTCACCTCGGTCATGTGCATCTGCGCCTGCACCCGCTTCATCACCTCCACCGGGCAGGGTGAGCCGGCCATGATGCCGGTGCGCAGGCTCTTCAGGTCGAACTCGGCAAAGCGGGGATGGTCCAGCTCGGCGATGAACATGGTGGGCACGCCGTAGAGCGCGGTGCAGCGTTCGTCCTGCAGCACCTGCAGCACGGCCAGGGGCTCGAAGGCCTCGGCCGGATAGACCATGGTGGCGCCATGCGTGAGGCAGCCCAGGTTGCCCATCACCATGCCGAAGCAGTGGTACAGCGGCACGGGGATGCAGAGCCGGTCGGCCGCGGTGAGGCGGATGGCCTCGGCCACGAAGTAGCCGTTGTTGAGGATGTTGCGGTGGGTGAGCGTGGCGCCCTTGGGGTGGCCGGTGGTGCCCGAGGTGAACTGGATGTTGATGGCGTCATCGGCATTCAGGCACTCCGACAGCCCGGCCAGGCGGGCGCGGCTCTCGGTGGTGGCGCGGCCGGCCAGTTCGCTGAAGTTGAGCATGCCGTTGCTGCTGGCCTCGCCCAGGCGGATCACCCAGCGCAGCTCGGGCAGGGCGGCGGCATGCAGCTGGCCGAAGGGGCTGGCGGCCAGCTCGGGCGCCAGATCGTTGATGATCTCCAGGTAGTTGCTGGTCTTGAGGGCCGGGGCCATCACCAGGGCGCGGCAGCCCACCTTGTTGAGCGCGTACTCCAGCTCGGCGCGGCGGTAGGCCGGGTTGATGTTGACCAGCACCAGGCCGGCGCGTGCGGTGGCCAGCTGGGTCAGCAGCCATTCCGCGCAGTTGGGCGCCCAGATGCCGACCCGGTCGCCCGGGGCCAGGCCCAGGGCCAGCAGGCCGGCGGCCACGGCATCGCTGCGTTCGGCCAGCTCGCGCCAGGTCCAGCGCACGCCCTGGTGCGGCACGACGATGGCCTCGCGTTCGCCATGCGCCGCCACGGTGAGGTCGAGGGCGCGGCCTATGGTGTGCTCGATCAGCGCCGGCGTGTCGATGCCGCGGGCATGGGACAGCCCGGCCTCGACCAGTCCGGGGCAGGGGGGTAGGGTCTGCGTCATGGTGGGGTCTCCTGGCAGGTCTCGTGCATCGGTGTACACGGGGCGCGCCCAGGCTCGGCCGGCCGGTCAGTCCACCCCGGCTGTCATCCTCGGTCGGACCGGCACGCCTTGTTAGCCTGATCCGGCAAGCGGTCCCCCGGGGGAACCTGGGGCCGGGCTAGTGGCCCTGCGGGTTTTCCTGGGGGGTGGCGGTTCGCCTTCAGGCTAACGCCCCGGCCATCGCGACACCTATCGTGCCGCCATGCTGAAGCTGACCTGTCGTCACGTGCGGTGCCTGGCCGCCCTGGGGTTGTGATGTCGTCCACCGCGAGCCATCCCGCCTATCCCCCGCTGGCCCTGCATGTGGCCGGTCGCTGGCTGACCACGGCCAGCGGTGGCCGCCGTGTGGTGCGTGATCCCTCGAGCGGTGAACCCCTGGCCGAACTGCCGCTGGCCGGCCAGGTTGAACTGGAGGCCGCGGCCGAGTGCGCCGAGCGCGGCTTCAGGCTCTGGCGCAGGCAAAGCCCGCTGCAGCGCCAGGCCGTGCTGCACCGCGCCGCCAACCTGATGCGTGAACGCGCCCCCGCCATGGCCCAGGTGCTCACGCTGGAACAGGGCAAGCCCCTGGCCGAGGCGCTGCGCGAGGTGACGCTGTCGGCCGACATCCTCGACTTCCAGGCCGAGGAGGCCAAGCGCCTCTACGGCCGCACCGTGGCGCCGCGGGTGCCCGGCATCGTCTCGCACCAGGTGCTGCGGGCGCCGGTGGGCCCGGTGGCCGCCTTCACGCCCTGGAACTTCCCGGTCAACCTGCCGGTGCGCAAGCTGGCCAGCGCCCTGGCCGCGGGCTGCAGCGTGGTGCTCAAGCCCGACGAACACACGCCCGCCAGCGCCATGGGGCTGATGCGCTGCCTCCTCGACGCCGGCCTGCCGCCCGAGGTGGTGAGCCTGGTGTGCGGCGACCCGCCCGAGGTCTCGTCCACCCTGATCGCCCACCCGGCCATCGCCAAGGTGTCGATCACCGGCTCGGTGGCCGTGGGCACCCTGCTGGCCGAGCAGGCCGCCCATCACATGAAGCGCTACACCGGCGAGCTAGGCGGCCATGCGCCGGTCATCGTGGCCGAGGACATGTGCTCGGGCGCGCGCCTGGCCCAGGTGGTCGATGCCGCGGTGGCGGCCAAGTACCGCAACGCCGGCCAGGTCTGCGCCTCGCCCATCCGCTTCTACCTGCCGCGCGCCCATCAGCAGGCCTTTGCCACTGCCATGGCCGAACGGGCCGCTGCCCTGCGCCTGGGCCCGGGCCTGGACCCCGCCACGCAGATGGGCCCGCTCACCCACCCCGGCCGCCTGGACGACATGGCCCACTTCGTCGACGACGCGCTGGACCAAGGCGCCCGCCTCGTCACCGGCGGCCAGCGTGTGAAACGTGCGGGCTATTTCTTCGAGCCCACTGTCTTCTGCGACGCGCCGCCCGAGAGCCGCCTGATGCGCGCCGAGCCCTTCGGCCCCATCGCCGTGGTGCAGGGCTACGACACGTTGGACGAGGCCATCGCCGCCGCCAACTCATTACCCATGGGCCTGGCCGCCTATGCCTGGACCGGCGACCTGCGCACTGCCCACCGCCTGGGCGAGGAGCTGGAGGCCGGCATGGTCGGCCTCAACCACTACGGCGTGAGCCAGCCCGAGCTGCCCTTCGGCGGCTGGAAGCAGAGCGGCATCGGCCAGGAGATGGGCGCCGAAGGCCTGCTGCACTACACCGAGGTCAAGACCATCACCCTGGCCCTGCCGGGTTGAGCTTGAAACGGCCCATTCCGAGATCGCCGCGTGCCGGCGGACCGACCACCGAATCGACCCACCACGATGGACTCCTCCGACATCGCCCGCCTGAAGCAGGACAACGGCCAGTACCTCTGGCATCCCATGGCCCATCCCGGCGCCATGAAGAAGAGTGCGCCCGACATCATCGTGCGCGGCAAGGGCTGCACCGTCTGGGACGTCGATGGCCATGAGCTGCTCGACGGCGTGGGCGGCTTGTGGAGCAGCAACCTGGGCCACAGCAACCAGGCCGTGCGGGATGCCATCGTCGCCCAGCTCGACGAGCTGCCGTACTACAACGTCTTCCGTGGCACGACGCATGCCCGCGCCATCGAGCTTTCGGCCCGGCTGGTGAAGTTCATGGAGGCCGATGGCGTCACGGCCGTGCACTTCTGCAATGGCGGCTCGGACGCGGTGGAAGGCGCCCTCAAGCTCGCGCGCCAGTACTGGAAGCTGCAGGGCCAGGGCGACCGCCACAAGTTCATCGCCTTGAAGCAGGGCTACCACGGCGTGCACTTCGGCGGCATGAGCGTGAACGGCAACATCAACTTCCGCCGCAGCTACGAGCCCTTGCTGCCGGGCTGTTTCCACATCGACACGCCCTGGCTGTACCACAACCCCTACACCCAGAACGAAGAGGAGCTCGGTCGCCTCTGTGCCGAGCTGCTGGAGCGCGAGATCGTCTTCCAGGGCCCGGACACCGTGGCCGCCTTCATCGCCGAGCCGGTGCAGGGCGCCGGTGGCGTCATCGTGCCGCCGGCCGCCTACTGGCCGGCCATCCGCAGGATCTGCGACAAATACGGCGTGCTG
>JBJOKP010000238.1:0-4931 GCA_046046045.1 Pseudomonadota bacterium
CTTCTTGCCACAACCGACGAGGGCTGTGGTGGCGAGCAGGGTGCCAAGGCCGGCGAGCTTCAGCAGTTGGCGTTTGTGGACAGGCTTCATGCGGGGATCTCCGTGTAGAAAGCAGAGGACAGGGGAAGGAACAGCGAGGGAATGACAGCGGGGGAACAGCAGCGCGCAATTATCACGAGCGACCGGCCGCCTCACAGCCGGGCAAGCCCGTGCCGGGCCGGCGAGCAGGCAAGCCTTGGTCCAGGTCAGGAACCGGGGAAGAAGGGCTTGCCGATGGAGGCGGGCATGTTGGTGCGTATCCAGGTGGCGTTGCTGGAGATCAGCACCAGCACCACCACCGTGGCCAGGTAGGGCAGCATGGTGAGGAACTGGCTGGGAATCTCCACGCCCTCGCCCTGGAGGGCGAACTGCAGCATGGTGACCCCGCCGAAGAGGTAGGCGCCCAGCAGGATGCGGCCGGGCCGCCAGGTGGCGAAGGTGGTCAGCGCCAGGGCGATCCAGCCCTTGCCGGCCGTCATGCCCTCCACCCACAGAGGTGTGTAGATGACCGAGAGGTAGGCGCCGGCCAGCCCGCACAGCGCCCCGCCCACCATCACCGCCGCCAGGCGGATCCTGCGCACCGGATAGCCCAGTGCGTGGGCCGATTCGGGGGATTCACCCACCGCCCGCAGCACCAGGCCGGCGCGCGAGCGGTAGAGGAACCAGGCCAGGGCGAAGCAGCCGGCCAGGGTCAGGTAGACCATGGGGTGCTGCCTGAAGAGGGCCGGGCCGACCAAGGGAACATCGGCCAGGCCGGGGATCTCGAACTTCATGCGTTCTCCCAGCTTCTGCTGGGTGTAGCTGATGCCCGCGAAGGCCGAGAAGCCGGTGCCGAAGAGCGAAAGCGCCAGCCCCGTGGCGTATTGGTTGGTGTTCAGCCAGATCACCAGCACGCCGAAGGCCGCCGCCATCAGCGCCCCGGCGCCCATGCCGGCGGCAAAGGCCAGCAGGTCGCTGCCAGTATGCACCGCGGTGGCAAAGCCGGCGATGGCGGCCACCAGCATCAGGCCCTCGGCACCCAGGTTGAGCACGCCGGAGCGTTCGTTGATCAGCAGGCCCAGGCCGGCGATGGCCAGCACCGTGCCGGCGTTGAGCGTGGCGGCAATGAGGAGCGCAAACTGTTCCATGGCCTCAGGCTCCCTTGACGGACGTGGTGCTGGCCGCCACGGCGGCCGGGCTGCTGGGGCGCGGCGCAGCGGCCGGCCCCTTCCAGCGCAGGCGGTAGTGGATGAGGGTGTCGCAGGCCAGCAGGGTGAAGAGCAGCAGGCCCTGGAACACCCCGGTGAGCGACTTGGGCAAGCCCAGGCGCGACTGCGCCAGTTCGCCGCCGATGTAGAACATGCTCATCAGCACGGCCGAGAAGACGATGCCCACCGGATGCAGCCGGCCGACGAAGGCCACGATGATGGCGGCAAAACCGTAGCCCGCCGGCACATGCGGCGTGAGCTGGCCCAGCGGCCCGGCCGCCTCCAGCGCCCCGGCCAGGCCGGCCATGGCGCCCGAGATCAGCAGGCCGGTCCAGAGTGCCGCCCGCGACGAGAAGCCGGCATAACGCGCCGCCGCCGGCGCCAGCCCGCCCACCTGCAGGGCAAAGCCGCGGTAGGTGCGGAAGAGGAAGACCCAGGACAGCGCCACCGTGCCCAGGGCGATGAGGGCACCGATGTTGGCGCGCAGGCCGTCCACCAGGCGCGGGATCTTGGTGGCCGCCGCGAAGGTGATGGTCTGCGGGAAGTTGTAGCCCTTGGGATCTTTCCAGGGGCCGTAGACCAGGTAGCTCAGCACCATGTCGGCCACATAGACCAGCATCAGGCTGACCAGGATCTCGCTGGCATTGAAGCGGTCGCGCAGCAGGGCCACGATGCCGCTCCAGGCCATGCCGCCCAGCATGCCGGCCACCAGGATGGGCACGACGATCCAGCGCGAGCTGTCCGGCCCGGCCTGCATGGCCACCCAGGACGCCGTGATGGCGCCGAGCACGAACTGCCCTTCGGCGCCGATGTTCCAGAGGTTGGCGCGGAAGCACACGGCCAGGCCCAGGGCGATCAGCGCCAGCGGCACGGCCTTGATGGTCAGTTCGGAGATGGCATAGGCATTGCGCCAGGGCTCGATGAAGAAGACGTGCAGGCCCTTGAGCGGATCCTTGCCCAGGGCCAGGAAGAGGATGACCCCGATCACCACCGTCAGCGCCAGGGCCAGCAGGGGCGAGCCCACCGACATGGCCTGCGAAGGCTGGGGCCGGGCTTCAAGCTTGAACATGGTGGGCGGTCTCCGTCGCGTCGTTGATGTTCTTGGGCGCCGTGGTCCACAGCCCGCTCATCCATTCACCCAGCATCTCCACCGTGGCCTGGGACGTCGGCACGGGTGGCGACACCTTGCCCTGGGCGATCACCACCAGGCGGTCGCAGATCTCGAAGAGCTCGTCGAGCTCCTCGCTCACCACCAGCACGGCACAGCCGGCGTCGCGCAGCGCCAGCAGTTCGCCGCGGATCTGGGCCGCCGCGCCCACGTCCACGCCCCAGGTGGGCTGGGAGACGATGAGCAGCCGGGGCCTGGCCTCGATCTCGCGACCGACGATGAACTTCTGCAGATTGCCGCCCGAGAGCGACTTGGCCGCCGAGCCCGGCCCGCCGGCCTTGACCTTGAAACGCTCGATCAGCCCGGCCGCCTGGGCCTGCACCTGGCCCATGCGCAGCCAGCCCAGGGCGGCGACGGATTCGCGCCTCGTCAGCAGCACGTTGTGGGCGAGTGACAGCGTGGGCACCGCGCCGCGGCCCAGGCGCTCCTCGGGCACGAAGTGCAGGCCCAGCTTGCGCCGCTTCGCGGGGCTGGCCGCGGCCACGTCGGTGCCGAAGAGGCGGATGCTGCCCGGCGGCGCGCGCCGGTCCTCGCCCGACAGCGCGGCCATCAGTTCCTGTTGGCCGTTGCCCGAGACCCCGGCGATGCCCAGGATCTCGCCGGTCTGCACCGCAAAGGCGATGTCCCTGAGCGTGGTGCCGAACTGGTCTTCCTTCTCCAGCGCCAGGCCCTGCACCTCGAAGGCCACCTGGCCCAGCCTGGCGGGGCGGTGCTGCAGGGCCGGCGGCTCGGAACCGATCATGTAGCGCGAGAGCGAGGCATTGCTCTCCTGCGTCGGGTCCACCTCGCCGGTCACCTTGCCGCCGCGCAGCACGGTGCAGTGGTGGCAGAGGGCGCGGATCTCGTCGAGCTTGTGGCTGATGTAGAGGATGGAGCAGCCGCCCGCGGCCAGCTGGCGCAGCGTGACGAAGAGCTTCTCCACCGCCTGGGGCGTCAGCACCGAGGTGGGCTCGTCCAGGATGAGCAGTTGCGGGTTGGTGAGCAGGGCGCGCACGATCTCCACGCGCTGGCGCTCGCCCACCGAAAGGGTGTGCACCGGCCGCAGCGGGTCGACCTCCAGGCCGTACTGGCCCGACACCGCCTTGATGCGATCGATCACCTGGCCGATGGTGATGGCCTTGTCCAGGCCCAGCCAGACGTTCTCGGCCGCGGTCAGCGTGTCGAACAGGCTGAAGTGCTGGTAGACCATGCTGATGCCCAGCTGGCGCGCCTGGGCCGGGCTGGCCACCTGCACGGCCTGGCCGTTCCAGCGCACCTCGCCCTCGTCGGCCTTGACCGCGCCGTAGATGATCTTCATCAGCGTGGACTTGCCCGCGCCGTTTTCGCCCAGCACGGCGTGGATCTCGCCGGGCTTGACGCGCAGGTTCACCCCGTCGTTGGCCTTCACGGCAGGGTATTGCTTGCTGATGTTGATCAGTTCGAGGCGGTACATGGTGCAAGTCTCCGCAGCCTGCGGGACCGCCGAAAGGCCGGACGGTCCGCAGGCACTGGCTGGGCACACGGCGACCGCCGCGTGCGATCAGCCGATCTTAGAAGTGGTATTCGGCGCGCAACATCGGCGTCTTCGCGAAGGCGCCGTCACCCGCCGGGCCCTTGGAGGGGTTGCCGAACTTGTTCTTCCAGTACTGGTACTCGATGCCGACCTTGAAGGTGCCCTTGGGGCCACCTGCCAGGGCGCCGGCATCCAGCATCACCTGGGCGTCGATGTTGGTCTCGGGTGCGGTGGGGCCGCCGAACTCGTTCTTGCCCTTGCTGGCGATGTAGTTGCCAAAGCCCTCGAAGGAGAACAGGCCGCTGCTGCCCAGGGGGATGCCCCAGGCCGCCGTCAGCATGGGGTGGGTCTTGTAGGTGTAGCGCGGCGTGCTGGTGTTGCTGAAGGTGTTGTAGGGCGCATTGCTTTCC
Source organism: Pseudomonadota bacterium (assembly GCA_046046045.1). Taxonomy (GTDB): domain Bacteria; phylum Pseudomonadota; class Gammaproteobacteria; order Burkholderiales; family Burkholderiaceae_C; genus Sphaerotilus. The sequence goes on from JBJOKP010000238.1 coordinate 4,297, forward strand.
TTCAGGAAGAGCACGCTCACGTTCAGGAAGCCGGGGACGTCCATGAACAGGGTCGGGCCAGCCACCAGCATGCGCTTCTTGCTGTTGTAGCCGGCATCGGCCTTGGCATTGGCGTCGAAGCCGAAGGTCAGGCCGCTGCCACGCACGCCCGGGAACTTGAGCGCCGGGCCGCCGATCTTGGCCAGGTCCAGGGTGTTGCGGTAGACGATGTAGACCTCCTGCGCGCCATTGGTGGAGCCGGCGCCGGCAGGGTCCTTGTCGTCGGAGAGCAGCAGGTCCACATTGAAGAAGTTGCTGCCGTATTTGTAGCCACTGGCATGGGTGAAGTTGACGATGTCCTTGCTGATGTCCTGCGTGTTGAAGGGCTCGTGGTACTTGCTGCCGGTGCGGAAGCCGATGGAGGTGTCGCTCCAGTCGGCCGCCTGGGCGGCGACGGCGGCAACGGCCAGCAGGGCGGCCAGGGAGATCTTGCTCAGTGCGTGCATGGTGGTGATCCTGATTGCAGGGTGTACGGAGAAGGGAAGAACAGGAGCGCAGCCCTCCGCCGGCAAGGCTGGGACTGCGGCTCAGGGGCTCCGCAATTTCCATGCCGCATGTGTGGAATTCACGGTTGCAACGGCATGCGGGGTCAGGGC
>JBJOKP010000239.1:0-4919 GCA_046046045.1 Pseudomonadota bacterium
GAGGCCACGGCGGCCGAGCTGGGCGTGAAGATCGTGCTGGAGGGTTACCCGCCGCCGCGCGACCCGCGCCTCAAGCTGCTCTCGGTCACGCCCGATCCGGGCGTCATCGAGGTCAACATCCATCCCGCCAGGAACTGGGGCGAGCTGGTCCAGCACACCGAATTCCTCTACGAGGCGGCGCGCCTGTCGCGTCTCTCGACCGAGAAGTTCATGCTCGACGGCCGCCACACCGGCACCGGCGGGGGCAACCACATGGTGCTGGGCGGTGCCACGCCGTCCGACTCGCCCTTCCTGCGCCGGCCCGACCTGCTGGCCTCGCTGCTGGCCTACTGGCACAACCATCCCTCGCTGAGCTACCTCTTCAGCGGCATGTTCATCGGCCCCACCAGCCAGGCGCCGCGGGTGGACGAGGCCCGCAACGACCAGGTCTTCGAGCTGGAGATCGCCCTGCGCGAGATCGAGCGCAATGTGGCGGTGCACGGCCAGGCCATGCCGCCCTGGCTGGTCGATCGCTCGCTGCGCAACGTGCTGATCGACGTCACCGGCAACACCCACCGCAGCGAGTTCTGCATCGACAAGCTCTACTCGCCCGACAGCTCGACCGGCCGCCTGGGCCTGCTGGAGCTGCGTGCCTTCGAGATGCCGCCGCATGCGCGCATGAGCATCGTGCAGCAGCTGCTGCTGCGCGCCCTGGTGGCGCGCTTCTGGAAGCAGCCCTACACGGCGCCGCACGAGCCCCAGCTCATCCGCTGGGGCACGGAGCTGCATGACCGCTTCTTGCTGCCCACCATGGTGCAGCAGGACTTCGAGGACGTGATGGCCGAGATGCAGCGCGCCGGCTATGCCTTCGACGCCGCCTGGTTCGCGCCGCACTTCGAGTTCCGCTTCCCCAAGGTGGGCGAGATCCGCTCGCGCGGCGTGCAGCTCACCCTGCGAAATGCCCTGGAGCCCTGGCATGTGATGGGCGAGGAGGGTGCGCCCGGCGGCACGGTGCGTTATGTCGATTCCTCGCTGGAGCGCATCGAGGTCAAGGTCAGCGGCCTGGTCGATCCGCGCCATGTGGTCACGGTCAACGGCCGCTCCATCCCGCTGCAGCCCACCGGCCGGGTGGGGGAATACGTGGCCGGCGTGCGCTACCGCGCCTGGCATCCGCCCTCGGCCCTGCATCCCACCATCGGCGTGCACGTGCCCCTCACCTTCGACGTGGTCGACCGCTGGAACCAGCGCTCCCTGGGTGGCTGCCAGTACCACGTGGCGCATCCGGGCGGACGCAACTACGAGACCTTTCCCATCAACTCCTTTGAGGCCGAGAGCCGTCGCCTGGCGCGCTTCTTCGCCTTCAACCACACGGGCGGCGTGGTGGCACCGCTGCCGGCCGAGCGCAGCCTGGAGTTCCCCTGCACGCTGGACCTGCGCCGGCCCGAGCCAGCCGGTGGTGGCCTGAGCTGAGTGGCCATCCACGTCCCGGCTGCGCAGGGTGAACCGCGTGATCGCCACGCCGACCGGGCGTGCACCGATGGAGGGCACAGCGGCGGGCAGGCATGATGCCGCCATGTCCCTCCCCACCGGTGCCTTGCCCTCCGACCCCGATCTGCTGACCGACCCCGGGATGGAAGGGGGGGCGGTCGCCGAGGCGGATGAGGCAGGAGAGGCCGCTGAGGGCGAAGCTGCGGCAGGCATCGGTCCCCCGGCCGACCTTGACACGGACCCGGCGACCGCGCGGCCTCGGGCGCCCGACTCTCTCTTCGCCGCCCACCAACCCGAGAGCGCGGCCGACCTGGCCGTGGCCGCTGCCCTGCGTGGCCGCAGCACCCATATCAACGAGTTGCTGGAGCCCGCGCCGCCCGGCCGGCCCGAGCCCGCCCTGCCGCGCCTGCGCCCGCTCTGGCAGCGTTTCTTCGACGTGCTGGGCACGCCCGGCTGGATGGACCTCGAGGCCCGCATGGGCCGGGTGCAGCGCCGCCTGCGCGAGGACGGCGCCACCTACAACGTCTATGCCGAGGGCGAGGAGCGGCCGCGCCCCTGGGCCCTGGAGCTGCTGCCCTTCCTGATCGGCCCCGACGAATGGAGCCGCATCGAGCGCGGCGTCATCCAGCGCGCCCGCCTGCTCGACGCCGCCCTGGCCGATGTCTACGGCCCCCAGCAACTGCTGGCGCGCGGCCTGCTGCCGGCCCAGCTGGTCTATGCCCACGGCCAGTACCTGCGGCCCATGCAGGGCGTCAAGCCTGCCGGCGGACGCTGGCTGCATGTGGTGGGCGTGGACCTGGCGCGTGGCCCGGACGGCCACTGGTGGGTGGTGGGTCATCGCACCCAGGCGCCCTCGGGCATGGGCTATCTGCTGGAGAACCGCCTCATCATCGCCCAGCAGTTCAGCGCCGCCTTCGGCGCGCTGAAGGTGCAGCGCCTGGCCTCGAGCTTCCAGGCCCTGCTGGAAGGCCTGCTGCGCGACAGCCCGCTGGGCGAGCGTTCGCGCGTGGCCCTGCTCACTCCCGGGCCGCACAACGAGACCTATTTCGAGCATGTCTTCCTGGCCCGCTACCTGGGCCTGACCCTGGTGGAGGGCAGCGACCTGACGGTGCGCGACAGCAAGCTCTACCTCAAGACCCTGCACGGCCTGGAGCGGGTGCATGTGCTGCTGCGTCGGGTGGACGACGAATGGCTCGATCCCCTGGAGCTGCGCAGCGACAGCCAGCTGGGTGTGCCCGGCCTGCTGCAGGCGGTGCGCGCCGGCGAGCTGGTGCTGGGCAATGCGCCGGGTGCAGGGCTGATGGAAAGCCCGGGCTTCTCGGCCTTCTGGCCCGCCGTCTGCCGCCAGCTGCTGGGCGAGGACCTGCGCCTGCCCGGCGCCACCAGCTGGTGGTGCGGCGAGACCAGCGTCTGGCACAGCCAGCGCGAGCGCCTGGCCGACTACGTGGTGGCGCCCAGCTTTCCGCCCGGATCACCCGGCGCCCCGCCGCCGCTGGCCGGCATTCATGCGGGTGGTGCCGCCAGCCCGGCTTTCGAGCCGGTGCGGGTGGCGGCCCTCAGCCCCGCCCAGCAGGCCCAGCTGCGTGCCGCCATCGATGCCGACCCGGCCGCCTACACCCTGCTGGCGCCGCTGCGTCCGTCCGAGACCCCGGTCTGGCGCGAAGGCCGGCTGGAGGCCTGCTCGGCCGTCGTGCGGGTCTATGCCGTGGCCGACGGGGCGGGCGCCTGGCGCGTCCTGCCCGGCGGCATGACACGGGTGGACAGCCGTTCGGGCAGCAATGCGGGCAGCAGCAAGGGCACCAGCCACGGCCCGGGCGGCCTGGCTGCTCATGTGGAGGGACAGGGTGGCCATGGCGGCCACGTCAACCATGGGGGGCAGACCAGTTTCGGCAGCTTCATCGGCCACGCCGCCAGCCGGGCCACGTCTGCCGTCGTCAGTTCATCGGCTTCCGGTGGGGTCGGTGCGGTTGGTGCGCGCAGCAGCGAACGGGCCGATGCCTATCTCTCCATGCAGCGCGGCAGCGCCAGTGCGGACACCTGGGTGCTGACGCGCGGCGAGGTCGATCCGCTCTCCCTGCTGCCCAAGCCGCTCACCCCGGGCGACCTGGCCGGCTGGCACCGCCCCATCACCAGCCGCGCCGCCGAGAACCTGTTCTGGCTGGGCCGCTACATCGAACGCGCCGAGGGCAGCCTGCGCCTGGCCCGGCTGACGCTGGAGGCCATCCCGGCCGCCTCGCCCGCCGTGCTGGGCGTGCTGCACAGCCTGGCGGTGCGCCACGGCCTGGTGCGCTGGGACCTGCCCAGCCCGCGCCTGCCGGCTGATCTCCCGCCGGCCGAAGCGGCGGCCGCGCTGCCGCGCCGCATCCAGCAGTTCGAGCGCAGCCTGATCCAGGCCCTGGCCGCCGGCCGCGACGGCCGTTCGCCGCGCACCAGCCTGGGTTTCAACCTGTACGCCCTGCGCCAGTCGGCCCAGGCCCTGCGCGAGCGCCTCTCGACCGAACACTGGACCCTGATCGACCATGTGGGCGACCGCTTCGAGCGCCGCATGGACCGCCTGCTGCGCGGCAGCGGGAGCATGGCGGCGGGTGGCGGTGGCGAGGGCGCGCTGGCCACGCCCTCGGCCTCCGAGGTGCTGGAGGTGCTCACCGGCGTGGGCATGGAACTGGCCGCCATCACCGGCGCCCAGACCGACCGCATGACCCGCGACGACGGCTGGCGCCTGATGAGCGTGGGCCGCATGCTGGAGCGCCTGGACCTGCTGGCCCACGGCCTGGCCCTGGGCTTCGAGGCCGGCCTGCCTGCCAGCGACGACGGCTTCGCCCTGCTGCTGGGCCTGTTCGACTCCACCATCACCTACCGCGCCCAGTTCCAGGCCCGCCGCGAGGTGCCGCCCCTGCTGGCCCTGCTGGTGCTGGACACCGACAACCCGCGATCCCTGGCCTGGGTCGCACGCACCATGAGGGATCGTTTCAGGAAGCTGGCGCGCCATCATGGGGACTGGGCCGAGGCCGTCGCCGCCCGCCTGCCCACGCCCGAGCACTGGCCCCTGGCCCGGCTCTGCGCCACCGATGCTGCCGCCGCCAGCCCGTCGCCCGCGGGCACGACGGCGACCGCGGCTGTTTCCGCCACTGCGGCCGGCGGCCGCCATGCCGAACTCATCCGCCTGCTGCACGAGGCCAGCGCCGCGTCGCTGGGCCTGTCCGAGGAGATCAGCCGCCAGCTCTTCTCCCACGTGCTGCCGGCCGACCAGCAGGTCTGGCTCTGAGCACCCATGCGCCGCCTCCTTCCCCTGTGCCCATGATGGCCGCCTCCTCCAGCAGCCCGAAGCCGAGTGCGGACGCCGAGGCCGATCCGGCTGCGGCGGCGGACGTCCGGCCCGCTGCTCCAGCCACCGCCGTGGCCCTCTCGTCGACCCGTGCTCAGTCGGAGCAAGCGCCAGCGGATCGCGGGGC
>JBJOKP010000240.1:0-4914 GCA_046046045.1 Pseudomonadota bacterium
CAGCCTGCCTCGCCCTTGGAACTGCTGCGTGTCTTCAACCGCCTCACCCTGCAGGGCTTTGGCGGCGTGCTGCCGGTGGCCCAGCGCGAGATCGTCGATCGTGCCGGCTGGATGGACAAGGCCAGCTTCCTGCAGCTGCTGGCCCTGGGTCAGGTGCTGCCCGGCCCAAACATCGTCAACTTCGCGCTGATCTATGGCGACCGCTGCTTTGGCTGGCGCGGCGCCGTGGCGGCACTCGGCGGTCTTCTGGCGGCACCGCTGCTCATCGTGCTGGCGCTCACCCTGGTCTATGCCCGCTTCGGGGCCGAACCGGCGGTGGCCGGCGCCCTGCGTGGCATGGGGGTGGTGGCGGCCGGTCTGGTGGGCGCCACGGCGCTCAAGCTCATGCCGGCCCTGGGGCGCAATGTGCTGGGCCGGCCGCTGGTGATCCTGCTGGTGGCCGCCACCGTGCTGCTGGTGGGCGTGCTGCGCTGGCCGCTCTGGCTGGCCCTGCTCACCCTGGCCGTGCCGACCATGGCCTGGGCCTGGCGCGTGATCGCCCGCCAGACCCCGGAGCGCCCATGAGCTGGGCCGATCTCGCCGCCCTCTACGGCCACTGCCTGGCGCTGTCGCTGCTGGCCATCGGCGGGGCGATCACCGTGGCGCCGGACCTGCAGCGTTACATGGTGGTCGAGCAGGGCTGGCTGAGCTCCGGCAGCTTCACCGAATCCATCGCCATCGCCCAGGCTGCGCCGGGGCCCAACGTGCTCTTCCTGGCCGTGCTGGGCTGGCAGGCTGGCGGGGCGGCCGGCTTGCTGGCCTGCCTGAGCGGCATGTTGCTGCCCTCCTCCCTGCTGGCCCTCCATGCCAGCCGCTGGGGTGCGCGACGGCAGGACCACGTGGGCGTGCAGGCTTTCCACGCTGCCATGGCGCCCATCTCGCTGGGCTTGCTGCTGTCCACCTGCTGGCTGCTGTCCCAGCCCACCCGGCATCTGGCCGTGGCCGACGCCCTGCTACTCGCCACCTTGCTGGTGATGTGGCGCAGCAAGCTCAACCCGCTGTGGATGCTGGGCCTGGGGGGCCTGGTCGGCGGGATGGGCTGGTTGCAGTAGGGGCCAGAGCGCGGCTCAGGTGCGCCGCGCCTCGGGGTTCAAGGCCGTGAGCGGCTCGCCGCCCGTGAGCAGGGCCTTGAGGTTGTCCGCCGCCAGCTGCGCCATGGCGCGGCGGGTCGGAATGCTGGCGCTGGCGATGTGCGGGGTCAGCACCACGTTGGGCACCTCCAGCAGGGCCGGATTCAGCTTGGGCTCGCCCTCGAAAACGTCCAGGCCGGCCGCGGCAATGGTGCGCTGGCGCAGGGCCACGGCCAGTTCCGCATCGTTCACCACGCCGCCGCGGGCGATGTTGGTGAGGGTGGCGGTGGGCTTCATGCGCGCCAGCTCGGCCGCACCGATGAGGTGGTGGGATGAGGCGCTGTAGGGCACGACGATCACCAGGTGGTCACACTGCGCCAGCAGCTCGTCCTTGCCGACCCAGCGGGCGCCGAGTTCGTGCTCCACTGCCTCGGGCAGGCGGGTGCGGTTGTGATAGATCACCTTCATGCCAAAGCCCAGGGCGCCGCGGCGGGCAATGGCCTGGCCGATGCGGCCCATGCCCAGCACACCCATCGTCGCGCCGTGGATGTCCGAGCCGGCAAACATATCGAAGCTCCACTTGTTCCACTCGCCGCGGCGCAGGTAGTGCTCGGACTCGGCGATGCGTCGGGCCGTGGCCATCATGAGGGCGAAGCCGAAGTCGGCCGTGGTCTCGGTCAGGACGTCAGGCGCATTGGTGACCACCACGCCGCGGGCAGTGCAGGCCGCCACGTCGATGTTGTTGTAGCCCACGGCCATGGTGCAGACGGCGCGCAGCTCCGGGCAGGCGTCGAGCAGGGTGGCGTCGATCTTCTCGCTGCCGGTGATGAAGACGCCCTGCTTGCCCTGAAGGCGCTTGACGAGTTCGCTCTGCGGCCAGAGGGTGTCGTCGGCGTTGAACTCGACGTCGAAATGTTGGCGCAGCTGCTCGACGATGTCGCTGAAGACCTGGCGGGCAACCAGGATGGCGGGGCGGCTCATGGGGTGTCTCCGGGCAGGCTCGCGGCCCGCCTGTTCTGGGATGAAGGGAAAACGGGCGGGCGGGCGTCCGTCGCGGAAATCAGCCCGGGCACTCAGTCATGGAAGCGCGTGAAGCCGGCCACCGGCTCGCGCTCGGTGACGAGCTGGTTCTCGGGGGCACTCATGTCGGCATGACCCAGGGCCATGCCGCAGACCACCATCTCCTCGGGGGCGAGGGCGAGTTCCTCGCTGATCAGGCGGTGGAACTGGGTGAAGGCGGCCTGCGGGCAGGTGTCCAGGCCGCGCGCGCGCGCCGCCACCATGATGTTCTGCAGGAACATGCCGTAGTCCAGCCAGGAGCCCTGGCACATCACCCGGTCGATGGTGAAGATGAAGCCCACCGGCGCGTCGAAGAAGCGGTAGTTGCGGCCGTGCTGCTCATGCATGCGGGCCTTGTCGGTCTTGGCGATGCCCAGCAGGCCGTAGAGGTCCCAGCCCACCTTGCGGCGTCGGTCGATGTAGGGGGCGACCCAGCGCTCGGGGTAGTAGGCGTATTCCTCGCCGTGGTGGGCGGCTTCCTGCGGATCGTCGAAGGCCGCCAGGATCCGGGTGGAGAGGCGCTGCAGGGTGTCCCCGGTCAGCACGTGCACCTTCCAGGGCTGGGTGTTGGTGCCCGAGGGCGCGCGCGAGGCGACCTGCAGGATCTCGGTGATGGTCTCGCGTGGCACGGGCGTTGGCAGGAAGGCCCGCAGCGAGCGGCGCGTGGTGATGGCCGCATCGACGATGGCATGCAGGCTGGGATCGACGGTGGCAGTCATGGGTAGAGACTCTGGGGTCAGGGAACAAGTCGCCGCCAGCGGGCGTCGCCGGTGGCTGGGAAGGACTCCTGGGCGCACGGATCAGCGGCGCCCGGGACGGGGATGGCGGTGGTGATCAGGCGGCGCTGGCCGGCATGATCAGCAAGGGCTCCAGCACCGCGCGCAGTGCTGCGGGCAGGGGCACGGACCGGCGCTGGGCACGATCGACATAGACATGGACAAATTCGCCATGGGCGGCGCTGAGTTCGTCGCCCTCCGCAAACAGGCCCACGCGATACCGCACCGAGCTGCGGCCCAGCTCGGCCACCGCAATGCCGGCCTCGACCTGCTGCGGAAAGGCCAGCGGCGCGAAGTAGTGGCACTGGGTGTGCACCACCAGGCCGATGACCTCGCCCCGCTCGATGTCCAGGGCGCCCGCCTCGATCAGGTAGCGGTTCACCGCGGTGTCGAACCAGCTGTAGTACACGACGTTGTTGACGTGGCCGTAGACATCGTTGTCCGACCAGCGGGTGGTGATGGCGCCGAAGTGGCGGTAGGCCGAGCGGGCCGCAGCTTGGGGGCGTGACATGCGGCTCATTATTCCTGCCTGCATGCGGTCGCGCTGACGCCCGGGTGCCAGGCCAGGCGTGTCAGCCGCCGATGTCGACCAGGCCGCGCGCTGCGGTGTGCAACTCGTCCTGCCAGCGCTGCCAGGCCTGCAGGGCCAGGCCCCAGGTCTGGCGCTGCAGCCTCACGGTGGTGGTGATGGGTTCGGCATAACCGCCGCCCATGGTCAGCACCAGGGGCAGACGGCGGCGCAGCGCCCAGTCGAAGACGCGGGCATCACGCTCGGCCACGCCGGCATCGCTGAGCGACAGGCGCCCCAGCCGGTCGGCGACATGTACATCCACCCCGGCCTGGTAATAGATCAGGCCGAAGGGCGCGGCCTGGTGACCCAGGTCCAGCTGGGCCAGGGCCTGATCGAGGGCCGCCAGATAGGCGGCGTCCTCGCAGTCATCGGGCAGTTCCACGTCCAGGTCGCTGGCCACCTTGCGGAAGGGGAAGTTGCGTGCCCCATGCATGGAGAACGTGAACACCGAGTCGTCGCCGCCGAAGATGGACGCCGTGCCATTGCCCTGGTGCACATCGAGGTCGATCACCAGCACCCGCAGCGGTGGCCGGCCCGCGGCCGCCTGCTCGGCCTGCATCAGGCGGGCGGCCACGGCGATGTCGTTGAAGACGCAGAAGCCACCGCCTCGGTCTGATGACGCATGGTGGGTGCCGCCGCCCAGGCTGCCCGCCAGGCCCTCGGCCAGAGCCGCACGCGAGGCCTGCAGGGTGCCGCCGACCGAGCGCCGTGCCCGCTCGGCCATGCCCGGCGTCCAGGGAAAGCCGATCTCGCGCTGCATGGCAGGCGAGAGGCTGCCCTCATGCACCGCGGCCACATAGGCCGGGTGATGGGCCAGCACGAGTTCCTGCGGCGTGGCCGGCAGGCTGGGCGCCAGCCGCAGGCCGGCCAGTCCACCGTCGGCCAGGCCCTGCCCCAGAGCCTCGCGCAGGAGGCGGTACTTGGCCATGGGAAAGCGATGCCCCTCGGGCAGCACATGGCCATGGGCTTCGTTATGGAAGGCCTGCATCACCACCTCGTGAAAAAGCTAGAGGCAAGGCTCTAGAAAAAATTTTGCTGCATCGCACCATGAGACTTGCATTGCGAGGGTTCTTCCCTATACTTCATCCCATTGTTGCACCGCAGCAAATCGTCAACCCCAAGGAGTCCACCATGCTCACGCCCGAACAGATCACCGCCTCCAGCAAGGAATCCCTCGAAGCTTTCCTCGAAGTCTCCAGCAAGGCCTTCGCTGGTGTCGAGAAGCTGGTCGAGCTGAACCTGCTGACCGCCCGCACCGCCTTCGAAGAAGGTAGCGAGACCGCCAAGGCCGCCCTGTCGGTCAAGGACGCCCAGGAACTGCTGGCCCTGCAAGCCGGTCTGCTGCAACCCGCCGCCGACAAGGCTTCTGCCTATGGCCGTCAGGTCTATGAGATCGCCC
>JBJOKP010000241.1:0-4889 GCA_046046045.1 Pseudomonadota bacterium
GTCTCACCGTGGCCTTCTGTGCCGTGGCCCTGCTGGCCGGCACGCCCCTGGCCGAGGCCAAGCGCCTGGGCGGGGGCGGCGGCGCCGGCATGCAGCGCCAGATGCCGGCCAAGCCGGCCAATGCCAATCCGGCGCCCACCCAGGCACCGGCGCAGAACCAGGCCGCCCCGGCCACGCCCGCCACCCCGGCCGCCCCGCCGGCCGCCGTGCCGCAGAAGCGCTCCTGGATGGGCCCGCTCGCCGGCCTGGCCGCCGGTCTGGGTCTGGCCGCCCTGGCCAGCCACTTCGGCTTTGGTGAAGGCCTGGCCAACATCATGACCATCCTGCTGGTGGGCGTGCTGGCCTTCCTGGTGATCGGCTGGCTGATGCGCCGTTTCGGCCCCAAGCCCGCCCAACCCGCCATGGCCTATGCCGGCCGGGGTCTGGGCCAGGGTGAGGGCCAGTCCGCTCCGGCCTGGCAACCCGCCCAGCCGGCACCGGCAGGCGCCTCCACCTCGGCCTACACGCCCTCCAGCGGCATATCCGGCAGCGCTGATGCCGCCAGCCACACGGCCCCGGCCGCCGAACCCGTGGCCTTCCCGCCCGGTTTCGATCGTGCCGGCTTCGAGCGTCTGGCCAAGACACTCTTCATCCGCCTGCAGGCGTCCAACGACGCCGGCCAGCTGGATGACATTCGCCGCTTCACCACGCCCGAACTGTTCGCCGCCATCCGCCTGGACCTGCAGGATCGCGCCGGCAAGCCGCAGCAGACCGATGTCGAACGCGTCGATGCCGAGGTGGTCGACATGGCCCAGGCCGACGGCCAGTGGGTGGTCAGCGTGCGCTTCCACGGCCTGATCCGCGAAGAGGCCGGCGCCACCGCCGCACCCTTCGACGAACTCTGGCACCTGGTGCGTCCGCTGGACGAAAGCCGCGAGTGGGCCATCGCCGGCATCCAGCAGAACGAGGCGCCCAAGGCCGCATCGACGGTGCATTGAGCCTGACCGATGCCGGCCTCGGCCGACCCGCCTGAGGCTTGCGCACAAGGGGGCGATGTCCGCAAGGGCATCGCCCTTTTCTGTTTTCCGGCTGCTGAAGGTGCGCTCAACCCCTGTCCAGGCACGGCGCTCAAGGGTCAGGCAAACGGTCCAGGCCCTTGGGGCAGGAACCTGGCTGCGGCCGGCTCACAATGGCTGCACAAGTCCAGGCCTGCGTGACCGGCCTGGCCGATAGAACTGCCCCCACCCGCCATGCCCTTCCGCGCCCTCGCCCTGCCCGACACCGTGACCGGCCAGCTCTGGCTCGACGCCATGCCCGGCCGCCTGCAGCCCTGGCCAGCCTTCGAGACCGAGGCCCAGGCGCGCGGCCTGCACGGCATCGTCTGCCTCACGCCGCTGCATGAGGTGGCCAGCCTGTCACCGGCCTATCACGCCGCCATCACCGCCCAGGCCCTGCCCTGGCGCTGGCGCCACATCCCCATGCGCGACTTCGGCCTCTCGACCGAAAGCGCCAGCTTCCGCGAACAGGTGACCGGGGTGAGCGAAGAACTGCGGCAGGGCGCCGTGCTGCTGCTGCACTGCGCCGCGGGCATAGGCCGCACCGGCACCGTGGCCGCCTGCGTGCTCAAGCTGCTGGGCCTCTCCACCCAGGAGGCGCTGGCGCGGGTACGCGCCGCCGGCTCCAACCCGGAAAGCGCCGCCCAGGGCGGCTTGATCGACAGCTTCTAAGCAGTCCGGGCCGCTCGGACCCGGACATCGAGTGCCCCGGCAGGCAGCCGGCCGATGGCCGGCCTGTCGTTCAGAAGTGCTCCCAGGGCGCCAGATAGCGCCATTGCCCCGGCGGCAGGGCGCCCAGGGTGATGCGGCCGATGCGCACCCGCTTCAGGCCCAGCACCACCAGGCCGACGGCCTCGCACATGCGACGGATCTGGCGCTTGCGGCCCTCGCGCAGCACGAAGCGCAGCTGGTCCTCGTTCTGCCAGCTCACCTTGGCGGGCTGCAGCAGCACATCGTCCAGGGTCAGGCCGTGCTGCAGCAGGGCCAGCTTCTCGGCCGGGAAGCGCGACTGCGGGTTGCGGTCGTCCTCCTCGTAGGCCACGCGCACCAGGTATTCCTTCTCCACCGACTTCTGGCCCGGGTGGTCCGGCAGTTCGGAGGCGATGAGCTGGCGCGCGATGCGGCCGTCCTGGGTCAGCACCAGCAGGCCGGTGGAATCGATGTCCAGGCGGCCGGCCGGGGCCAGGCTGCGCAGGTGGCCGGGGTGGAACTTGAGGCCCGAGGGATCGGCGCTCCAGCGCGTGTCGGGCTTGACCAGGGCGGCGGCCGGCTCGTAGCCGTCCTCGGCCTGGCCGCTCACATAACCCACGGGCTTGTGGATGAGCACGGTCACGCGCAGGGCCTGCTGCTGGCGCGCGGCGGGGTCGATCTCGATGCGGGCGTCGGCGCCGACGCGCTGGCCCAGCTGGGCCACCTGGCCGTCCACCGTCACCCAGCCGGCGGCAATCCAGTCGTCGGCCTCGCGGCGCGAGGCCAGGCCCAGCTCACCCAGGCGCTTGGACAGGCGCTCGCCGGCATCGGTGGGCGCCAGGCGCGGCGGCACCACGCGCGCCTTGGCCGGCGTGGCCGGCGTGACCTGTCCGGCGGATTCGGCGGCGTGATCTGCTGGGAACGTGCGGGCCTCGTCGGCCGGACGGGCGCCCCGCTCGAAGCGGGCATGGGGCCGCTCGTCACCGCCCCGACGCGAACCACCCGGGCCGTCGCGACGCGGGTCCTGCGGCCGGTCACGGGTGCCGCCGGGCCCGGGGCGGCCGCCGTCGCGGAAGCCGCCACCGGAGGCCGGACGGAAGTCCGGGCGGGCATCGGGGCGAGCATCCGGGCGCGCATCCGGCCGATCCCGGCGCGGCTCGAAGCTGCGGCGCTCGCCCCAGCCATCGCGGCCGCGCTCACCGCCACGATCACCTCCCCGCTCGGCATTGCGATGGCCATAACGGTCGTCGAAGCGACGCTCGTAGCGGTCGGCCGGACGGTCGAAGCGGCGCTCGCCGCCCGCTGGCCCGCCCTCGCGGCCGCGCGGGCCGTCAGCACGCTCGAAGGGCCGGCCTTCGCCGCGGAAATCGCGGCGCTCGAAGTTTTGCCGGTCGCCGCCATGGGGCGGGCGCTCGAAGCCGCCGGGATGACCGCCGTCGCGTCCTCCGTGCTGGCCGCCCTGATGGCCACCGTGATGGCCACCCGGATGACCACCCGAATGACCACCATCACGCCCACGCTCATCGTGCGGGCGATCCGGGCGGTGGTCAGGCCTGGGGTCGGCGCGGAAATCCGGCCGACTATCCGGTCGCTGCGAGGGGCGATGGTCGGGGCCACGCTCGTCGCGGCGGAAATCAGGCCGGTCGTCACGGCGCACGAAGGGACGCCGATCACCCTCGCCACCCGGCGGGCGGCGATCACCAAAACGCGGCTGGCCACGATCCGGACCACGGTCGCCAAAGCCGCCGCGGCGGTCGTCGCGTCTCTCGTCACGCCAGCCGTCACGGCCCCCTTCGGGGCGGCGATCCCGAGGACCGGTGCCTTGAGGCCCGTCACCGCGTTCGAAACCGCCCGGGCCAGCCCGGCGTTCGCCGTCGCGGTGGTCGCCTCGCGCCGGGCCACGGTCGCGGAAACCGCCGCCACCCTGCGGGCCCTTGCCGCGGAAGCGTTCCTCGCGCTCCTGGCGTTCGGCCTGGGCGGCGCTCAGGGTCGGGCGCTTCATGGCGGCGGATCGCACCGGGCGGCGGTCCGGGTTGCGCTTGGCGGCCGGCGCGCCGGCTTTCTTTTTCAGGGACAGGGTGGCCATGATGGTGATGGGAGCCGTGGAACCGACTCGGTCAGGGTTGCGGCCCCTCTCGGGGCGGGCAGGTCGTCAGATGGCGGGCAGAGCGTCTGGGAGCAGGCTGCCTAGCCGCCCGTGGGGTCGCTCGGGTGGAGGGGGCCGGTCAGGCTTCGATGCCCTGGCTGCGTGCCGCCGGGTCGCGCTGCGGCAGGGCGGCGGCGCGGGGCGCTGCCTTGGCCCCCGTCGGGCGGGCGCGGTAGAACTGCACCGGCACGCCGTGTTCGGGCAGGCGCGGGGCGTTCAGCACGGCCGGGCGGATCTTGCCCACCACATGCATCTCGCAGGGCTTGCAGTCGAAGCGCAGGGTCAGCACATCCTTGCCGTGCTGGATGGTGAGCGGCTCGGCCTTCACCATGCCCTGCACCCCCGTCACGCCCTTGGCCTGCTTGGGGCAGAGGCTGAGCGAGAAGCGCACGCAGTGCTTGGTGATCATGAGGCTGGCCTCGCCCAACTCCTCGTGGCTCTCGTAGGCCGCCTCGATGAGCTTCACGCCATGGCGCTGGTAGAAGGCCTGGGCGCGCTGGTTGTAGACATTGGCCAGGTAGGTCAGCGTGTCCTCGGGATAGGCCACCGGCGGCTCGACGGCCGCCAGCGGCACCAGCCGCGGCAGGGCCGCCAGGCGCACGGCTTCGAGCTGGTCGACCGCCTCGCGGCGCAGCTGGTTGACCAGGCTGGCGGGCACGAAGCGGGCCGGGCCGGCACCGAGGTGGATGTCGCGGGCGCTGAAGATGCTCTGGCCCAGCTTGGCCAGGCCGTCGCGCAGCTGGGTCTGGGCGCGCTCGGCGTCGCGGGCCTCGTCATGCGCGGCCGCCACCTGCACGCTGGCATGGTGGCCCTCGTCGTCCAGCACGTCGAGCTGGTAGCCGCTGGCGGTCTCCTGCCACATCAGGTCCAGGGGGATGCGGCGCTCGGCGCTCTTCTTCTCCAGCAGGCGGTCCCAGGCCATCTCGCGGTTGCGGCCCAGCACCGTGCCGGCGCGCAAGTCCTTGAGCGGCTGCTTGAGGGCGTCGCTGGGCCGTTCATGTTCGCGCGGCGCCGGCTTG
>JBJOKP010000242.1:0-4865 GCA_046046045.1 Pseudomonadota bacterium
CCGCAGCGCTCTGCACCACGGCCGCCTTGAAGGCGTGGCCATGGCTGAGCTGCAGCTCGATGAAGTCCACCAGCAGGATGGAGTTGCGCACGATGATGCCGGCCAGGGCGATCATGCCGATCATGCTCGTGGCGGTGAACTGGGCGCCCAGCAGGGCATGGCCGGGCATCACGCCGATCACTGTCAGGGGGATGGGCGCCATGATGATGAGCGGCGTCACGTAGCTGCGGAACTGCGCCACCACCAGCAGGTAGATCAGGATCAGCCCGACGCCGTAGGCCGCGCCCATGTCGCGAAAGGTCTCGTAGGTGACCTGCCATTCGCCGTCCCACTTGATGGCGTACTGGCGGTAGGGGTCGCTGGGCTGGTGGATCCAGTACTCAGCCAGGGCGCCGGTGCCTGGCAGGGCGGCGGCGGCCAGCTGGGGGCGGATGCCGAACAGGCCGTAGAGCGGCGAGTCGAGCTTGCCGGCCATGTCGGCAAAGACGTAGCTCACGCCCTGAAGGTCCTTGGTGAACAGCGGCTTGTCGATCACGCCGCGCTCCACCGTCACCAGTTCGGAGAGCGGCACCAGCTGGCCATTGGCCGCGCGCAGGGGCAGCTGCAGCAGGCTGGCCAGGCCGACCTGGGAGACACGCGGCAGCTGCAGGCGCACGGGCACCGGCAGCTTGGTGCGGCCATCGGCATGCAGCCAGGCGGCGTCCAGGCCTGAGACCGCGCCGTAGACCGTCTGTGCCACGGCCGAGACCGGAATGCCCAGGGATTCGGCGCGCTGGCGGTTCACCTTGAGAAAGGCCCGTGGCGCGTCTTCCTTGAGCGTGGAGTCGATGCCCACGATGTCGGGCGAGGCGGCAAAGGCCGTCGTCAGGCGGGCGGCCAGCTGCTGGCGGCCTGCTTCGTCGGGACCGTAGACCTCGGCCACCAGCGGACTCATCACCGGTGGGCCGGGCGGCACTTCCACCACCTTGACGCGGGCGCCCCAGGGCTGGGCGATCTGCTCCAGCGCCGGGCGCAGGCGCTGGGCGATGGCATGGCTCTTGTCGTGGCGGTGGTGCTTGTCTACCAGGTTGACCTGCAGGTCGCCCTGGTCGGCATCGCCGCGCAGGTAGTACTGGCGCACCAGGCCGTTGAAGGTGATGGGGCTGGCCGTGCCTGCATAACCCTGCAGGTCCAGCACCTCGGGCTGGCGGGCCAGTTCGGCCGCCATGGCCTGCAGCAGGGCCGAGGTCTCCTCCACCGGCGTGCCGGCGGGCATCTCGACCACCACCTGGAATTCGCTCTTGTTGTCGAAGGGCAGCATCTTCAGCACCACCCACTGCACGGCGGCCAGGCCGACGCTGAGCATGAGGGCGGCGACGATGCCGGCGGCCAGCAGCCAGCGCTTGCGGGCGCTGTCCAGCAGCGGGGCGAGCAGGGCGGTGAAGAGGCGCTGCAGGTGGTGGGTCAGGCCGCCGTGGCTGGACGGGGCGGTTGCCTCGTCGTGATGCAGCGCGCCCTCGTGGTCGGCGGCATGGTCCTTCATCAGCTTGAGCGCCAGCCAGGGCGTGACGCTGAAGGCGATGGCCAGCGACAGCGCCATGCCCAGGCTGGCGTTGATGGGGATGGGGCTCATGTAGGGCCCCATCAGCCCGCTCACGAAGGCCATGGGCAGCAGGGCCGCGATCACGGTGAGCGTGGCCAGGATGGTGGGGCCGCCCACTTCATCCACGGCCACGGGGATGATCTTGCGCAGGGGCAGGTGGCCGTGCAGCTGCTGGTGGCGGTGGATGTTCTCCACCACCACGATGGCGTCGTCCACCAGGATGCCGATCGAGAAGATCAGTGCGAAGAGTGACACCCGGTTGAGCGTGAAGCCCCAGGCCCAGGAGGCGAACAGGGTGGCGGTGAGGGTGAGGATGACGGCCGAGCCGACGATCACGGCCTCGCGCCGGCCCAGGGCCAGGCCCACCAGCAGGATGACCGAGCCGGTGGCGAAGGCCAGCTTCTGGATCAGCTTGTTGGCCTTTTCAGCAGCGGTGACGCCATAGTCGCGCGTCACGTGCAGCTGGATGCCCTCGGGCACCACGGTGTTGCGCAGTTCGTCGAGGCGGGCGCGGGCGGCCTCGGCCACGTCCACCGCATTGGCGCCGGGCTTCTTGGTCAGCGTCAGCGTGACGGCTGGTTGAACCTGGCCGATGACATCGCTGGCGCCAGGCTCGGCCGCTGCGGCCGCTGCACCCGGCATGTGCCAGACCAGGCGTTGCGGCTGCGCGGCACCGGTGCTGATGCGGGCCACCTCGCGCAGCCAGACCGGCTTGCCCTCATGCACGCCCACCACCAACTGGCCGACATCCTCGGCCGAGCGCAGGAAGGCGCCGGTCTCCACCGCCAGCATCGTGGGTCGGGTCTGGCTGGACGGATCGAGCACGGCGCCGGCCGGCATGGCCAGGTTGGCCGCGGCCAGGCTCTCGCGCAGGCGCAGCATGTCCACGCCGCGGGCGCGCAGCCGGCTCGGGTCCAGCTCCACCATCACGGCCTGGCCGGGTCCGCCTATGGTGCTGACCTCGCGGCTGCCGGGCACGCGCTTGAGTTCCACTTCCAGGCTGCGTGCCACACGCTCCAGCTCGAGGGCCGAGCGGGCATCGCGGCTGGCCAGGGTGACGGCCAGCACCGGCACGTCGTCGATGCCCTTGGGCTTGACGATGGGGGCCAGCGTGCCTAGGCCGGCCGGCAGCCAGTCCTGGTTGGCGTTGAGCACGTCGTACAGGCGCACCAGGGCCTCGGTGCGCGGCACGCCCACCTTGTACTGCACGGTCAGCACGGCCAGGCCAGGGCGCGAGACGCTGTAGGTGTGCTCGATGCCGGTGATCTGCGCCAGCACCTGCTCGGCCGGCCGGGCCACCATGGCCTGCACATCGGCCGCACTCGCCCCGGGGAAGGGAATGAGCACGTTGGCCATGGTCACGTTGATCTGCGGCTCTTCCTCCCGCGGCGTGACCAGCACGGCAAACAGGCCCAGCAGCAGGGCCACCAGGGCCAGCAGCGGGGTGATGGCATTGGCCTGGAAGAAGCCTGCCAGGCGGCCGGACACACCCAGGGCGTGGGCCGGTTCGGCCGCAGCGGTCAACGGCGCGGAGGAGGAATCAGCGGACATGGGGTAGGGCAGTCAGGGGCGGTGGAGGACGGTGGGGCGGGGGCGGGGCGGCTCAGCGCCCCTGGGCGCCAGCCAGTCCGGCCTGGATGGCGTTGGCAGCCACGGTCTCGCCGCTGCGCAGCCCCGCCAGCACCGGCCACTGGCCGGCCACCGGCTGGCCGACGCGCACCTGGCGCAGGCTGAACTGGTGATTGCTGCCGGCCACATAGACGGCGGTCAACTCGCCACGCTGCAGCAGGGCCGATGCGGGCACCATCAGCGCGGTGGATCCCCCGAAGGTCGTGCTGTCCGTCGCGTTGCTGGCGCCGGCCGCTGCCGGCAACGGGGCCCTGGCCTCGCCGCCCAGACGCACCCGCACGTTCAGGCCCGGCACCAGATCGCGGGTGTCGGCCGGGGCCAGGTCGAGCCGAAGTTCCACGGTCTGGGCCACTGCATCGGCCAGGGGCAGCAGTTCGCGCCGCACCGGGCTCACCCAGCGCAGGCTGCCTTCGCTGCCACCCTGGCCCAGTCCGACCTTCAGCTCGCCCAGGCGCTGGCGCCACAGGCCGGCCTGGCTGGCCGGGATCTGCACCACCGCCCGCAGGGCGCCCGGGGCGTACATCGTCAGCAGCGGCCGGCCGGGGCCGGCCAGATCGCCAGCTTCCACCAGGGTGGCCTGCACCACGCCGTCAAACGGTGCGATCACCTGGGCAAAGCCCTTGGCCAGGGCGGCCTGGCTGCGCGCCGCCTGGGCCTGGGCCAGGCCGGCATCGGCCGCCTTGAGCTGGGCCTCGGCATCGTCCAGCGCGGCCTGGCTGATGAAGCCCTGGGCACGCAGCTGGCGCTGGCGTTCCACCTGCACATGGGCCAGGCGGGCCACGGTGTCGGCCTGGGTGACGGCGGCCTCGGTTTGGGCCAGGCCGGCGGCCGGTGCGCGGTCATCCACCCGGGCCAGCAACTGGCCGGCACGGACCCGGTCGCCCGCCTTCACCAGCAGGGCGGTGAGGTTGCCACCGGTCTGGGCCGCCACGGTCGCCTGCTTGACGGCCTGCAATTGACCGTCAATGTCCTGCCCCTGCAAGGCCTGGCCGGCATGGACCACCAGCGTCTCGACCTGGATGGACGCGGGACTGGCTGCGCCGGTCACGGTGGCCTGCGGCTGTCCGGTCTGCTGGGCATGGATCTGCCAGGCGCCACCCGCCAGGGCCAGGGCCGTCAGCACGGGCACCAGGGTGCGTGCCGTCGTGCCAGGCAGGCGTGCAGCCAACGTACGGGCCAGGGGTGTGAGGGCGAACGAGGACAGGACGACGGGACGGGACACAGTGGTTCTCCTTGATACCCCCAATGGTATACATACCCTGTGAGGTATGCAAGCGACTTTAGCGATCCTGAAGGCGCGGCGCTTGATGGCGCTCAAGTCGAGTGGCGGCTTGATTGCCCTGCTGACGTCAGGAGCAAACTCGGGCAGCTTGGCTCAGCGTCCCGGCCCCGGCCCCGGCCCCGGCCCCGGCCCGGGCATCTACCTTGCAAGCCCGGCCCCAGAATCGCGGACATCCCTGTCCGCCGCCTTCGGGAGCCTGCCCCATGAGCCTGACCGCCGCCCCTGCCGCCCGTCCCGACCTTGCCGCCATCCCGCGCGAGCGCCTGCCCGCCCTGCTCGACGCCCTGCCCAAGGCCGAGCTGCACATCCACATCGAGGGCTCGCTGGAGCCCGAGCTGATCTTCCGCCTGGCCCGGCGCAACGGCGTGCAGC
>JBJOKP010000243.1:0-4850 GCA_046046045.1 Pseudomonadota bacterium
CAAGCCGTAGAGCTCGCGGCCCTTGATGAAGACCGGCGTCTCCGGCGAGTTGAGGTATTTGGGCTCGCCGCTGTCGATCACCCGGCCGCCAAAGCCGATCACCTCGCCCTTGGGGTCGCGGATGGGAAAGATGATGCGGTCACGGAAGCGGTCCCAGCGGCGCCGCTGGCCGGCGCTCTCCCGGCCCTCGCCGCCCTCCTCGGCCTCGCGCTCGATGACCAGGCCGGCCTCGACCAGGGCCGGGTCGTCGTACTGGGGGTAGACATTGGCCAGGCCGTTCCAGCCGGCCGGCGCATAACCCAGGCCGAAGTGTTTGGCGATGGCGCCGCTCAGGCCGCGGCGCTTGAGGTAGTCGATGGCGCGCGGGCTTTCGCGCAGCTGGCTGCGGTAGTGCACCGCCGCCTTCTTCAGCAGATCGGTGATGGAGAGGCGCTGGGCCCGGGCCTGCTCCTCGCGGGCGCGTTCGGCCGGGCTCTGGTCGTCCTCGGGCACGGCCACGCCCATCTGGGCGGCCAGGTCCTTCACCGCCTCGACAAAACCCAGCCCGCTCTGCTCCATGAGAAAGCCCAGGGCATTGCCATGGACACCGCAGCCGAAGCAGTGGTAGGTCTGCCGCGTCGGGCTGACGATGAAGCTGGGCGACTTCTCGCCGTGGAAGGGGCAGAGCCCCTTGTAGTTGATGCCCGCCTTCTTGAGCTGCACCCGCCGGCCGACGATGTCCACCACATCGGCACGGGCCAGCAGGTCATGGATGAAGCTCGGCGGGATCACGCCGGCAGTCTAGTGGCCAGGCGTGGGCTGACGGCCACGCGACCGCCACCCCAGAACCGGCTCAGCGCCGGCTCAGCGCGGCGCCAGGCGGATGGCGCCGTCCAGGCGGATGGTCTCACCGTTGAGCATGTCGTTCTCGACGATGTGCTGCACCAGCTTGGCATAGTCCTCGGGCGTGCCCAGGCGGCTGGGGAAGGGCACGCCGGCGGCCAGGGCGTCCTGCACCTCCTTGGGCATGCCGAACAGCATGGGCGTGCCGAAGATGCCCGGGGCGATGGTGCAGCAGCGTATGCCGTTGCGCGACAGGTCGCGCGCGATGGGCAGGGTCATGCCCACCACGCCGCCCTTGCTGGCAGCGTAGGCGGCCTGGCCGATCTGGCCGTCGTAGGCCGCCACGCTGGCGGTGTTGATCAGCACGCCGCGCTCGCCGGTGGCTTCCGGCGCGTTCTTGCACATGGCCTCGGCGGCCAGGCGGATCATGTTGAAGCTGCCGATCAGGTTGATCGTGATGGTCTTGCTGAAAGTGGCGAGCGGATGGGCGCCGTCCTTGCCCACGGTCTTGGCCGCCGGGGCGATGCCGGCGCAGTTCACCAGGCCCATGAGCTTGCCCAGGCTCACGGCCTTGGCGACGACGGCCTGGCCGTCGGCCTCGCTGGTCACGTCGCAGCGCACGAAGGCGCCGCCGAGCTCGGCCGCCACGGCCTGGCCACGCTCCTCCTGCAGATCGGCCAGCACCACGGTGGCGCCCAGGCTGGCCAGGCGGCGGGCCGTGCCCTCCCCAAGACCGGACGCTGCGCCGGTGACGATGAAGACCTTGCCTGCGATGTCCATGATCAGTTGCTCCAGGGTGGAGGCCGGTTCAGCCTGCGGCGTGAATCGACCGGTTGACGTTGACGTAAACGTCAATCATAGGATGAAGAAAAGCCGCCCGGAGGCGGCTGATGTGCAGTGAGCCGGGGCGGACGCCCCGTGGCCTCACTTGCCCAGGGCAGCCAGGGCGGCAGCGGTGATCTGCTCGACCGTGCCCAGGCCGTCGATGCGGCGGTACTGGGGTGCGGCGGCGTCGCCGGTGGCGGCCCAGGCGGAGTAGTAGTCCACCAGCGGGCGGGTCTGGCTGTGATAGACCTCCAGGCGGGTGCGGACGGTGGCTTCCTCGTCGTCCTTGCGCTGGATGAGGTCCTCGCCGGTCACGTCGTCCTTGCCGGCCACCTTGGGCGGGTTGAACACCACGTGATAGGTGCGGCCCGATGCCACGTGCACGCGGCGGCCGCTCATGCGCTCGATGATGTTGGCATCGGGCACGTCGATCTCGAGCACCACGTCGAGCTTCACGCCGGCCGCCTTCATGGCGTCGGCCTGGGGAATGGTGCGGGGAAAGCCGTCGAACAGGAAGCCGTTGGCGCAGTCGGGCTGGGTGATGCGTTCCTTCACCAGGCCGATGATGATGTCGTCGCTCACCAGGGCGCCCGAATCCATCACCTTCTTGGCCGCCAGGCCCAGCGGGGTGCCGGCCTTGACCGCGGCACGCAGCATGTCGCCGGTGGAAATCTGCGGAATGCCGAACTTCTGACAGATGAAGGCCGCTTGTGTGCCTTTGCCGGCGCCGGGGGCGCCCAAAAGAATCAGTCTCATGAATCTCCTCGTGTTCTTGCGGTCAGCGGGCAGGGGCGCCGGGGGCGACCATCCTTTCCAGAATAGCACGCGGGTTCTGTGACGAAACTGACGTCTTTGCGCAGGAGAAACAGCCGGCCGGCCCCTCATCGGCCTGTCATCGGGGCCGGATGCCCGGCGATCCGGCGCTTGGCCAACCCGGCCAGCCGCGCCGCTCAGCCCGGCGCCGCGCCGAACAGGCGCCGCACGCGCTCCAGGTCTTCCGGGGTGTCCACGCCAGGACCGGGCCGGTCGGGCGTCACATGCACGGTGATGCGTTCGCCATGCCAGAGCACGCGCAGTTGCTCGAGCGCCTCGATGGCTTCCAGCGGGCTCTGGCTCAGGCCGGGAAAGCGCTTGAGGAAGCCCACCGTGTAGCCGTAGATGCCGATGTGGCGTAGCGGCGCCGGCGCCGGCAGGGCGGCCATGCCGGCTGCGGCCGAACCGTCCCGCCACCAGGGAATGGGCGCGCGCGAGAAGTAGAGCGCGCGCCCGGCAGCGTCGCACACCACCTTCACCACATTGGGATTGGCGTATTCGTCGCCGGCCTCTATGGCATGGGCGGCCGTGCTCATCACGCAGTCGCGCCGCTCGGCCAGCAGGCCGGCGCAGGCCGCCACCAGGGCCGGGTCGATCAGCGGCTCGTCGCCCTGCACGTTGACGACGATCTCGTCGTCGGCCAGCCCGAGCAGGCAGCAGGCCTCGGCCAAGCGGTCGCTGCCGGTGGGGTGATCCGCCCGGGTCAGCAGGGCCTGCACGCCATGGGCCTGGCAGGCGGCCACGGTCTCGGGGGCGTCGGCCGCCACCACCACGGCCCGCGCACCGGCCGCGGCACAACGCTGCGCCACCCGCACCACCATGGGCAGGCCGGCGATGTCGGCCAGCGGCTTGCCGGGCAGGCGGCTGGAGGCCAGCCGGGCCGGGATCAGCACCGTGTAGGACATGGCGGACCCAGCGGCCTCAGAGTCCGGCCGCCTGGGGCGCCGTGTCGGCCGGGCTGTCGATGTGCCTGGCCTCGTTCTCCAGCATGACGGCGATGCCGTCACGCACCTCGAAGCCCAGGCGATCGGCCGTGCAGACCAGCTGCCGGGTGGCAGCGTCGAGCTGGAGGGGGCCCTTGCAGATCGGGCAGGCCAGCAATTCCATCAGTCGTGTGTCCATGGGCAGGATCCTAGCCCAGCGCCGCCTGCAGGTCGGCGAGCCAGGCCGCAGGCAGCTCAAGTTCCAGTGGCGCGACCCAGACCCGGCTCTGCGGTCGCTCGGCCGCCACCCGCCCAGGGTCCAGCTTCACGGCGTCCTTCTCGGTCACCAACACCTCGCAGGGTGTCTCGGGCCAGGGCAGATCGGCATAGTCATGGTGGTCAGGCAGGTCGAGCACCCGCGCCGCCACGCCGTGCTCGGCCAGCATGGCGGCAAAGCGGCCGGGATGACCCAGGCCGGCACAGATCAGAACCGGCACCCCGGGCTGAGGCTGCGCCAGGGCTGTCAAGGCTGCCATCGAGGCCGGCTCGCCGGCCCACCAGCCGGCCAGGTCGACCGCCCCGCCCAGCGCCCGGGTCAGGCAGATGCCGGGTTCGGCCGTGCTGGGCTGGGGGGCGTTGTAGAGGATGTGACGCGAGATGTGCGGGTCAGCCGGCAGCGCCGCTGGTTCACGCAGGGGCCCTGCCGGCAGCAGGTGGCCATTGCCGACGCCGCGCTCGTCGAACACCACCAGTTCCACGTTCCGGGCCAGGCGCAGGTGCTGCAGGCCGTCGTCGCAGACCAGCAGGTTCACCTCGGGATGCTGCACCAGCAGGGCGCGGCCAGCCGCCGGCCGGTCCCGGTCCACCACCACCGGCACGCCGGTGCGGCGGGCGATCAGCAGCGGTTCGTCCCCGACGTCTGCCGCCCGCGAGCGGGCGGTGACGGACAGCGGTGCCACGCCAGCCCCGGCCACCGCGCGGCGGCCATGGCCGCGCGAGATCACGCCCGGCCGCCAGCCGGCCGCCACGAGGGCGCGCACCAGGGCGATGGTGACCGGCGTCTTGCCCGCCCCGCCGACGATCCGGTTGCCGACCACGATGACCGGCACCGGCAGGCGTTCCTGGCGCAGCCAGCCACGCCGCAGCAGGGCGCGGCGCCCGGCCACCAGGGCGCCATAGAGCGCGGCCAGGCCACGCAGCCAGACCGCAGGGGACTGATTCTTCTGCCACCAGCCGGCCTCGATGCGTCGGGCCAGCGCGGATTGCCCGGGGCGACTCATGAGTGGCAGGCAGAACGAGCCGGCAAGCTGGCAGGCCGCCGGGGAGGACGCCGCAGCCCCCAGGCCGACCGGCGTGACCGACCCGCTGCGCTCAACGGCGCACCGCGTCGCGGGCGCTGCCCTGGGCGGCGAAGGTGACGCGGCTCAGGCCCACGCGGCGGGCTGCGTCCAGCACGTTGATCACGCT
>JBJOKP010000244.1:0-4826 GCA_046046045.1 Pseudomonadota bacterium
CTGGTAGTAGTGCTGCAGCCGGTTGGGGTTCTGGCCGTAGCGGCCGTCCTTGGGGCGGCGGCTGGGCTGGACATAGGCGGCTTTCCAGGGCTCGGGGCCCAGGGCGCGCAGGAAGGTGGCGGTGTGGCTGGTGCCGGCGCCGACCTCCATGTCATAGGGCTGCAGCAGGGCGCAGCCTTGGCGGTCCCAGTACTCTTGAAGGCGCAGGATGATTTGCTGGAAGGTCAGCATGGTGCGGGGCGCCCGCGTGGTGGGGCGGCCGGAGGTGGGGTGTGGAGGGACGCCGGGCTGCCCGTGCAGACAGGTTCGCGGCTAGACGAACACCGAGGGGCAGCGGCCAGGGGGATGCCTGAGGGGGAATTCTAGGTGGCGGGGTCTGCGCCTCCACCCTGCAGCGCGGCCAGGTCGGCGGGGGTGCCCACATTGGCCCAGCGGCCGGCATAAGGCAGCACCGCCACCTGCCCGGCCTGCATGGCCGCGTGCAGCAGCGGGCCCAGGGGGGCACGCCGGCCCGGCGCGACACCGGCGAAGAGGCCGGGCTTGAGCAGGGCCAGGTTGGCGTAGGTGAGGCAGCTCGCCGCAGGCTCAGCAGCCCCCAGGCCACGCGAGGAGCGGCCCAGGCTGGCGCCCGGGGCCAGCTCCGGCAGGGCGGCGCCACAGGCGAAGTCGCCGGCCGGGTGATAGGGCGGGTTGGGCACGAGCCAGAGCAGGGCCAGCAGTTCGGGACGGGCGGCGAAGCGGGCGGCCAGGGCCGCGTCGAAGACGAAGTCCGGCGCCCAGATGTCGCCCGAGACGGCCCAGAACACCGGCCGGCCGGCCTCGCTCAGAAAGGGCAGCACGGTGGCGATGCCGCCGGCCGTTTCCAGCGCGCCGCCGTAGCGCTCGCCTTCACGGGAATAGCTGAGCTGCAGGCCGTAGCGGCGGCCGTCGCCCAGGGCGGGCTCGAACTGCGCCTCCAACCAGGCGGTATTGATGACGGCCTGCTCCACGCCGTCACGCGCCAGGGCGCGCAGGTGGTGGGCCAGCAGGGGCTCGCCGTGCAAAGGCAGCAGCGGCTTGGGCGTGTGATCGCTGAGCGGCCGCATGCGCTCGCCCCGGCCGGCCGCCAGCACGATGGCGCGCGGCGGTGGCTGAAGGCCGGCGGGATGTTGGGTCGACGGGGCGGACGGCTCGGGCATCGACGCAGTTTATGGGGCGGGGGCGGCGTGCCGGCCGAGGGTGATGGAACTGCGCGCGTACGCCTCCGGGCGCGGCTCGCCAGCCGGTGGGGGTCCGGCCTCTCCCCACGGACTGGCCGGCAGGCCAGTCCGGTGAGGCAGGCAGAGGACAGGACGCAGGTCCTGTCCTCTGTCCAGCCTCACCCCAACCCGATCGGGGCGGGGGCGAGGCGGACGATGCGGCTGAACAGGGCCTCGTATTCGGCCGGCGGGGCATGGCCGGTGAGCGGGTCGCGGTTCTGGGCGAAGGCCAGGTCCAGGGTCTGCCAGTCGGCCGCGGTGAGCACCTTCTCGGCCAGGGGCAAGATGACGTCTTCCTCCAGACGCATGTGGGCCAGGTAGAAGTCGAGGTAGCGCTCCAGCGCGGCCTCGAAGGCGGGCTGGCGGCTGGCGCCCATCATTTCCCAGGCCAGCAGGGCGTGCTCCAGGCGGCGGATGGCGTTTTCGCCGGCGGCATGGTCGCGGTCGAGCTGGTCGAGCGCGGTCTGGCCCTCCTCGCTGCGGGCGCGGATGAGGGGGAAGAGCAGCTCGCTCTCCTGGCGGTGGTGCAGGCGCTCGGGAAACTCGTCGATGTAGAAGAGCATGGCGCGCAGCACCTCGAAGTCGCGTGCCGTGGCGTCCTTGCCGTGGCGCTTCTGCTCGGCCAGCATGAGGCGGATGGAGGCCAGCATGGCCGCCAGGGCCTGGTGTTCGGCGTGGATGATCTTGATGGCTGAGGCTTGGCTCATGGCGGTGGTCTCCGGCGCCCGGGAGGCGCTTTGGGGTATCTGGAATGGGCGGGACTTCGGGAGCGTCTTCGGGGTCTAGCCTCGCAGCTCCATGGCCTGATCGGCTTGACGCGTGTCAAGCCCGAATCGGGTCGCCGGGCCCGGTCGATGGCCACCTCAGCGCCGCAAGGCGCAGCGGCGTCAAGGCGGGGCGGTGGCTGAACCGTAAAATCCGCCGCTTTTCGCGCTGGCAGGTGCGCCCAGGCACCGCCATCCGGCGGGCCTGCAGGCCGCCACAGCCTCCCTCCTCCACCCCGCTCAGGCAGCTCCATGGCCGATCTCGACCTCCAGACCCCCGCCCCCACCCCGGCCGCCGACGAGGCCGCCGCCGTTGCAGCGCCCACGGTGGGCACGGCCGATCTGGCCAACGCGATCCGGGCCCTGGCCATGGACGCGGTGCAGGCCGCCAATTCCGGCCACCCGGGTGCACCCATGGGCATGGCCGAGATCGCCGTGGCCCTGTGGAAGCGCCACCTCAAGCACAACCCGGCCGACCCCAAGTGGGTGGACCGCGACCGCTTCGTGCTCAGCAACGGCCACGGCTCCATGCTGATCTACGCCCTGCTGCACCTCTCGGGCTACGACTTGCCCATGAGCGAGCTCAAGGCCTTCCGCCAGCTGCACAGCCGCACGCCGGGCCACCCCGAGGTGGGCATCACCCCGGGCGTGGAGACCACCACCGGGCCGCTGGGCCAGGGCATCACCAACGCCGTGGGCATGGCCCTGGCCGAGAAGCTGCTGGCCGCCGAGTTCAACCGCACGGTGGAGGGCAAGGCCTACACCGTGGTGGACCACCACACCTACACCTTCCTGGGCGACGGCTGCCTGATGGAAGGCATCAGCCACGAGGCCTGCGCCCTGGCCGGCGCCTGGAAGCTCAACAAGCTGATCGCCCTCTACGACGACAACGGCATCAGCATCGACGGCAAGGTGGCGCCCTGGTTTGCCGACAACACCGCCCTGCGCTTCGTCGCCTACGGCTGGAACGTGATCGGCCCCATCGACGGCCATGACGTCGACGCCGTGGACGCCGCCATCGCCCAGGCCAAGCAGAGCAGCGAGCGGCCCAGCCTCATCATCTGCCGCACCGCCATCGGCAAGGGCTCGCCC
The DNA here is from genome assembly GCA_046046045.1 of Pseudomonadota bacterium. GTDB lineage: Bacteria > Pseudomonadota > Gammaproteobacteria > Burkholderiales > Burkholderiaceae_C > Sphaerotilus. The sequence continues at coordinate 3,095 of JBJOKP010000244.1, forward strand.
AACCGCGCAGGCACAGCCAAGGCCCATGGCGAGCCCCTGGGCGCCGAGGAGATCCGCCTGACCCGCGAGGCCATAGGCTGGAGCGCCGAGCCCTTCGTCATCCCCGAGGGCGTGGCCAGCGCCTGGGACAGCCGCGAGGCCGGTGCCGCCGCCCAGCATGCCTGGGAGGAGCGCCATGCCGACTACGTGCGCGACTTCCCCGAGCTTGCCCTGGCCTTCGAGCGCCGCATGGCCGGTGACCTGCCGGACAACTTCGCCCAGATCGCCGTCGACGCGGTGGCCGCGGCCCACGCCAAGGCCGAGACGGTCGCCACCCGCAAGGCCAGCCAGCTGGCGCTGGAGCACTTCACCGCCGCCCTGCCCGAGCTGCTGGGCGGCTCGGCCGACCTGACCGGCTCCAACCTCACCAACACCAAGTCCACCCTGCCGCTGCGCATGGATGCCGACGGCAAGGTGGTGAAGACCGCGCCGGCTGAAGGCCAGGAGCCGGTGATCGGCCGCCACGTCAACTACGGCGTGCGCGAGTTCGGCATGGCCGCCATCATGAACGGCGTGGCCCTGCACGGCGGCTTCATCCCCTACGGCGGCACCTTCCTGACCTTCAGCGACTACAGCCGCAACGCCATCCGCATGGCCGCGCTGATGCGCCAGCGCGTGGTGCATGTGTTCACGCACGACTCCATCGGCCTGGGCGAGGACGGCCCGACCCACCAGAGCGTGGAGCACGCCGCCAGCCTGCGCCTCATCCCCGGCCTGGACGTCTGGCGTCCCTGCGACACCACCGAGACGGCCGTGGCCTGGAGCCTGGCCCTGGCCAACAAGCACCGCCCCAGCGCCCTGCTGCTGTCGCGCCAGAACCTGCCCTACGCGCCCAAGACCGACCCCGAGCTCATCACCCGCGGCGCCTATGTGCTGGCCGAGCCGGCCGAGGTGGGCCTGAAGAAGAAGGCCAAGGCCGTCATCATCGCCACCGGCTCGGAAGTGGCGCTGGCCCTGCATGCCCAGGCCGAGCTGGCCAAGGTGAAGATCCCCGTGCGCGTGGTCTCCATGCCCAGCACCACGGTGTTCGACCGCCAGGACGTGAAGTACAAGAAGGACGTCCTGCCCAAGGGCCTGCCGCGCGTGGCCATCGAGGCCGGCATCACCGACTTCTGGTGGAAATACGGCTGCAACGCCGTGATCGGCGTGGACACCTACGGCGAATCCGCCCCGGCCGGCGTGCTGTTCAAGCACTTCGGCCTGACGGTGGACAACCTGGTCGCCACCGTCAAGGCCGTGCTGGCCGACTGAGCCTCGTCGGCCGACGACACGGGCCGCATCGGGCGGCCCGGCCTCCCCCAAGGAGGTACTCGTCAAGAAACCGGCGGCAGGCCACACTCGCCGGCTGAACCGGCCGCCCCACCTTCCGCCTGTCCCCCTTCCCTTTCCCGCCTTTAGTCATCAACCCAGGAGTCTGATATGACCATCAAGATCGGCATCAACGGCTTCGGCCGCATCGGCCGCATGGTGTTCCGCGCTGCGGTGCAGAACTTTGCCAACGACATCGAGGTCGTGGGCATCAACGACCTGCTCGAGCCCGACTACCTGGCCTACATGCTGAAGTACGACAGCGTGCACGGCCGCTTCAAGGGCGAGGTCTCGGTGGACGGCAACACCCTGGTCGTCAACGGCAAGAAGATCCGCCTGACCGCGGTGAAGAACCCGGCCGAGCTGAAGTGGGACGAAGTCGGCG
>JBJOKP010000245.1:0-4813 GCA_046046045.1 Pseudomonadota bacterium
TCACCCGCCTGGGCATGGCGCCCGAGGCCGTGATCTGCTGGATGCTGGTGGCCAGCCTGCCGCTCACCGGCCTGCTGGCCGGCCGCCAGCTGCTCAGCCATGCGGCCGACTGGGCGGCCGGCGGCGTGGGCCTGGCGGCCTGGCTGGGCTTCGCCTATGTCGCCGTGATCTCGATGTGGCTGGGCTTCTTCGCCTGGTATCGCGGCCTGGCCCTCGCCGGCACCCTGCGCGCCAGCCAGCTGCAGCTGGCCCAGCCCTTTCTCGCCATGCTGGCGGCCGTGCCCCTGCTGGGCGAGCCGGTGGATGGCCTGACCCTGGCCACCGCCCTGGCCGTGGTGATCTGCGTGGCCGCCGGCCAGCGCCTGCATCGCCATGAAGCCCCGGTGGCAGCGCCGCGCTGATTTCGCCTGAATCCCTCCCCACCTCGACTTCATCCCCCGCCATGAGCCCCAGCCTGCCCCCTGCTCCTTCCCTCTGGACCCCCAGCCGGCGCAGCCTGCGCACCCAGTCCTCGGCCATCCGCGAGCTGCTCAAGCTGTGCGAGCGGCCGGGCATGTTGTCCATGGCCGGTGGGCTGCCGGCGGCCGAGAGCTTTCCGGCCGAGGCCCTGCGCGCCGTGGCCGACCGGGTGTTGCGCGACCAGCCCGCCGCGGCCCTGCAATACGGCCCGAGCGAAGGCCTGGCCGGCCTGCGCGCCTGGGTGGCCGACCACCTGCGCGGCCTGGGCATGACGGTGGACCCGGCCCAGGTGCTCATCACCAGTGGCTCGCAGCAGGGTCTGGACCTGCTGGGCAAGGTGCTGGCCGAGGAGGGCGCCCCGCTGGCCGTGGAATCGCCCACCTACCTGGGCGCGCTGCAGGCCTTTGCGCCCTACGGTCCACGCTTCGTGGCCCTGGAGGGGGACGCCGAAGGGCCGGACCCCGAGGCCCTGGCCCGACTGGCCCATCACTCGCCCGGCTGCCGCTTTGCCTACCTGCTGCCCAACTTCCAGAACCCCACCGGCCGCATGATGAGTGCGGCACGGCGGACGCAGATCGTGGGCGTGGCCAGGCGCATCGGCCTGCCGCTGGTCGAGGACAACCCCTACGGCGAACTCTGGTGCGAGGCGCCGCCGCCCGCGCCGCTGGCCTCGCTCTGGCCCGAGGGCACGGTCTACCTGGGATCCTTCTCCAAGGTGCTGGCCCCGGGCCTGCGTCTGGGCTACATGGTGGCGCCGGCCGAGCTGCATGCCCGGCTGGTGCATGCCAAGCAGGCGGCCGACCTGCACACCTCCAGCCTGGCCCAGCACCTGGTGCTGGCGCTGCTGCGCGGCCAGGACACCACCGGCGCCGATTTCCTCGCCACCCAGATGCCGGCCCTGCGCGAACGCTACCGCCGCCACCGCGACGCCATGCAGGCCGCCCTGCAGCAGGAGCTGCCGGCGGGCTGCCAGTGGCAGCTGCCCGGCGGGGGCATGTTCTTCTGGCTGCAGCTGCCCGAGGGGCTGGACGCCCAGGCCTTGCTGCCGCTCGCACTGGAGGCCGGCATCGCCTATGTGCCGGGCATCGAGTTCCACCCGCCGGGCGGCAGCGATGCCGCCGCGGTCGGGCGCCTGCGGCGCAGCCTGCGCCTGTCCTTCGTCACCCTGAGCCCGGCCCAGATCGCCGAGGCCGTGGCCCGCCTGGGCCGGGTGGTGAAGGCGGCGCAGGCGGGCCAGGGTCCGCTGCCGCTGCGGGCCGCTGCCTGAGGCAATCATCCGTTCCAGACTTCAACCCGCATCCCGTCCACCATGTCCGACACCCTCCCGACCCGCCGCTTCGCCCAGCTCGATGTCTTCTGCAGCGAGGTGCTCAAGGGCAACCCGCTGGCCGTGGTGGTCGATGGCGCGGGCCTCTCCGATGAACGCATGCAGGAATTCGCGCGCTGGACCGGCCTGAGCGAAACCACCTTCCTGCTGCCGCCCACCGACCCGGCGGCCGACTACCGGGTGCGCATCTACACCCCCGGCATGGAGCTGCCCTTTGCCGGCCATCCCACCCTGGGCAGCGCCCGGGCCTGGCTGATGCACGGCGGCCAGCCGCGCCAGGCCGGGCGGGTCATCCAGCAATGCGGCGTGGGCCTGGTCGAGGTGAGGCTGCAGGAGGGCGGCCGCCTGGCCTTCGCCGCCCCGTCCGTGACGCAGGGCGAGGTCGAGCCCGGCCTGCTGGCCAGCGTCTGCCTGGCCCTTGGGCTGGGCGCGGACGAGGTGTGTGCCGCCGCCTGGCTGGACAACGGGCCGCAGTGGCTCAGCCTGCTGCTGCCCAGCGCCGCGCGGGTGCGGGCGCTGCAACCCGATTTCGCCGCCCTGCGTCACCTTGCCAAGGTGGGCGTGGTCGGGCCCAGCGCGCCGGGCGAGGCAACGCAGTTCGAGGTGCGTGGCTTTGTCGCCCCGGTGGGCATCAACGAGGACCCGGTGACCGGTAGCCTCAACGCCAGCCTGGCCCAGTGGTTGATGGGCCTGGGTGTGGCGCCGGCCACCTATGTGGCGGCGCAGGGCTCGCAGCTGGGCCGGGCAGGGCGGGTCAGCCTGGACCGCGATGCCGCCGGCCAGGTCTGGGTGGGTGGCGGGGTGCAGGCCTGCATCGCCGGTACAGTGCAGCTGTGACCCGCCGCGGCCTGCGGCGGCCCTGCTGAACCAGCCTCTGCTGCCGCCCCTCGCCGATGTCCACGCCCATGCATGTCCAACCCGACCACCCGGTGGTCGTCTGCGCCAGCCTCGAGCAGGGGCGCGCCTGGTGCGAGGCCACGCTGGGGGCGACGCCGCAAGCCGGTGGCCAGCATGCCCACATGGGCACGCACAACCTGCTGCTCAACCTCTCGGCGCCCGGGCAGGACAAGGTCTATCTGGAGCTGATCGCCATCGATCCGCAGGCACCCGCCCCGACGCGGCCACGCTGGTTCAACATGGACGAGGCGGCCCTACAGGCCAAGGTGGCCGAAGCGCCACAGCTGGTGGCCTGGGTGGCCCGTTCGCCCCAGATCGACATGCACCGCTGGGGCATGATCACCGTGGGGGTGCATCCGGGCACCACGGTGGCAGCCAGCCGCCAGCGGGCCGATGGCAGCGAGCTGCGCTGGCAGATCGTGCTGCGCGACGACGGCAAGAGACAGCTGGACGGCGCCGTGCCGGTGCTGATCCAGTGGAGTGGCGAGCACCCCTGCGACCGCCTGCCGGCCAGCGGCGTGGGTCTCGTCGACCTCAGCGCGCGCGGCCTGCCGCCCCGGGTGGTGGAGGTGATGCGCCTGCGCGGCGTGCAACGCCCGGCGGACGAGGGTCCGGCGCTGTCGGTGCGGCTCAGCACCCCGCTGGGGGAACGCGAGCTGGTGAGCCCGCGCTGGTGAGACGGTTTCGCCCATGAAGAAGCCGGCCACGTGGGCCGGCTTCTTCATGTCTGCATCCGGTGACCGGGCAGGGTGCATCGGCGGACCGATGCGCCCCCCCGACACATCACTTGGCGCGGAAGTCGTCGTGGCAGCCCTTGCAGGTGCCGGCAGTGTCGCCAAAGGCGGCCTTGATGGCTGCCTTGTCGCCGCCCTTGGCGGTGCTGGCGAGCTTGGCCACGGCGTCCTTCATCTTGTCGCCGGCCGCCTTGAACTTGGCCGCGTCCTTCCAGACGGCAGGCAGGGCCTTGGTCTCACCGGTGTCGGTGCCGGCGATGAAGCCTTCCCAGGGCAGGTGGGACATGGTGGCCACCAGGTCGGCGCTGGAGGCGGCGACCTTGGCGTCGAAGGGCATCTTGTCGTTGACCATCGCGCCTATGGTGCCGAAGTGGCGGGCCATCACCGTGAAGGCGGCCTTGCGGTACTTGACCGCGTCTTCGGGCTTGGCGAACTGGGCGGCAGCCGGCAGGGCGGTGCACAGGGTGGCGGCGGCGGTCAGGGCAAAGACAAGTTTCTTCATGAAGCTACTCCGAATCGTGATGGCAAGAGGAGCCGCTCTTGCGGCGCCGCGAGTATCCAATTAATTGACATTAAGGGTGGCAAGGGCTTTTGCGGAATGCGTTTTGGCCACAGCCCCCGCAAAGTCCGGGTGGACTGGCCTGGAGCTTGCTGGTAGCGCCAGCAACCGGCCACTGCAGCGGGCAGCCACAGCGTCCCTGACCCCCGCGGCGGTCTGTCGCCCCGATCCATAGACACTTGGCCCATGAGTTCAACCCTTCCTGCTTCGTCCTCGTCCAGCCTGCGCCCCGTGCGGGTCTGGGATCTGCCGACCCGGCTCTTCCACTGGTCGCTGCTGGCCCTGGTGGTTACCGCGGTCATCAGTGCCAAGCTGGGCGGCAACGCGATGACCTGGCATTTCCGCTGCGGCTACGCCATCCTCACCCTGCTGGCCTTCCGCATCGTCTGGGGGCTGGTGGGCGGGCGCTGGTCGCGCTTCGCCAGCTTCGTCTACGCGCCGGGCACGGTGCTGCGTTATCTGCGGGGCGAACACCGGCCGGGCGACCACTTCGAGGTGGGCCACAACCCGCTGGGCAGCTTCTCGGTGTTCGGCCTGCTGGGCATCCTGCTGCTGCAGGTGGCCAGCGGTCTGGTGGCCGATGACGAGATCGCCAACACCGGCCCGCTGATCAAGTTTGTCAGCGGCAACGTCTCCAGCCTGGCCACGACCTGGCACAAGTCCTTCGGCCAATGGTTCATCTTCCTGCTGGTGGGCCTGCACGTGGCGGCCATCGTCTACTACCGCCACCGCAAGCAGCTGGACCTGGTGACGCCCATGGTGCGCGGCGACAAGCTCCTGCCCGCCGAGGTGCCGGCCGCGGCCGATGGCCTGGCCCAGCGCGGCCTGGCCCTGGTG
>JBJOKP010000246.1:0-4807 GCA_046046045.1 Pseudomonadota bacterium
GCGCCGCAGTGGCGGCACGACCGTCAGCCTGCACGTGCCCGGCCCGGCCGCCTCGGCCCCGGCCAGCCCTGCTGCCGAACGGAGCGCAATGTGAACGGGGCGCGCATCGTGCTGGTCGACGACCACGCCCTGTGCCGCAACGGCCTGGCCGACCTGCTGCGCCAGCGCGGTGGGCTGGACGTCGTGGCGACGCTGGGCAACCCCGACCAGGTCGTGCCTACGCTGCAGCAGCATCAGCCCGACCTGGTGGTGCTGGATCTGCGCATGCCAGGCATGGACGGCCTGACGCTGCTGCGCCAGATACGTGCTGCCGGTATCGACACGCCCGCGCTCATCCTGACCATGAGCGACGCCGACACCGACCTGGCAGCCGCCTTGCGCGCGGGCGTGCGCGGCTACCTGCTCAAGGACATGGAGCCCGAGGACGTCGTCAACGCCATCCGCAACGCTGCACGCGGTGAACTGGTGGTCGCACCCTCGCTCACGCTCAAGCTTGCCCAACTGCTGCATGCCGGTGGACCGCGCAAGGACAGGCAGGGCCTGCTGGAGTCGCTGACCGAGCGCGAGCGCGAGATCCTGGACCACCTGGCGCGCGGCGAAAGCAACAAGGCCATCGGCCGCACCCTCGACATCAGCCACGACACCGTCAAGCTGCACGTACGCCACATCCTCACCAAGCTCAACCTGAGCTCGCGGGTGGAGGCGGCCGTGTTCGCCGTCGAGGCCCGTGCGGCCGGGCAGCGCTGAGCGCGCGGCAAGGCGCGTCAGCGCCGCCTGTCGCCCGCGCTGATTGATGCCTCAGGCTGCGCCGGCCGTCGCGGCCTGTTGCCTGAGCTTCCTCCAGGCCTGGAAGCCGCCGGCCACCGACCAGGCACGCGGATAGCCCAGGTCGCGCAGCAGCTGGGCCGCATAGAGGCTGCGCCTGCCGCTGTTGCACACGATCAGCAACAGGTGGTCGCGGTCATGGTGCAGGCGGTTGAGCGTGGTGAACAGGCTCTGCGCATCCACCGGCGTGGGGCGGCCGGCGTCCAGCGTGTCCTGCTCGTCATCGGTGAGTGTCTGGCCGAGCATGAGCTTGACCTCGCACAGCGGGATGTGCACCGTGTCCGGGATGGCGCCCTTCATGTCGATCTCGAAGGACTGGCGGATGTCCACCATGGTGGCGGTGCCCAGCGCGCACAGCTCCAGCGCGGTGGGCAGGCTCATCTCGAGTTTCCCTGGGCTCGGGTGGGCGCCAGGGGCGGCGGCGGGATCTGCGGCGGCTGGGGTGGGCAGGCTCATTTCTGGCGTCCTTGTTGACGCCGTCATTCTGCCTGCGCACCCGCAGCTACCGGCCTGTGCAGGCCGGCTCGCCGGATGTCGGGGCAGGCCTTCAGGCGTGCCGCAGCGCGGGCACCCGTGCGTGGTCAGCCGTGCATGGCGCGCAAGGCCGCAGCCTGTGCCAGCCCTGGCTGCAGCTCGGCGCGCAGGCGCACCACGCTGCCCACGATGACCAGGCTGGGCGTGGGCAGGCCGGCGGCCTGCACCGCGGCAGGCAGGCTGGTGAGGTCGCCCACCACCACCTGCTGGTCGGGCTGGGTGCCGTGGGCCACCACCGCGGCCGGCCAGTCGGCCGGCAGGCCGTGCTCGATCAGGCCCCGGCAGATGGTCGCCAGGCCACCCAGGCCCATGTAGATCACCACGGTCTGCTGACGCCGGGCCAGGGCGGCCCAGTCGAGCTCGGCAGAACCCTCGCGGCCTTCCCGCAGATGGCCGGTGGCGAAGACGCAGCTCTGCGCATGGTCGCGGTGGGTGAGCGGTATGCCGGCGTAGCTGGACACGCCGCAGGCCGCGGTGATGCCGGGCACCACCTCGAAGGCCACGCCATGCGCCGCCAGCTCCTGCAGTTCCTCGCCGCCGCGGCCGAAGACGAAGGGGTCGCCACCCTTGAGCCGCACCACGCGCCGGCCGGCCAGGGCCTGCTGCACCAGCAGGGCGTTGATGTCCTCCTGGCTCATGCTGTGGGTGCCGCAGACCTTGCCCACGTAGACGCGTTCGGCCTGCGGGCCGATGAGTTCGAGCACACCCGGGCTGACCAGGGCGTCGTACACCACCAGTTCGGCCTGCGCCAGCAGGCGGGCGGCACGCAGGGTCAGCAGCTCGGGGTCGCCCGGGCCCGCGCCGACCAGATGGACGAGGCCGCGGCCCGTCCCGGGGCCGGCCGGCGTCGCCACCGCTGCTGCAGGCGGCGCTGCGGCGGTGATGCCGGCGTGAGCAGCCGGCGCCAGCGCGGTGGCGCCGGCTGCCCAGGCCTCGATATAGGCCCGTTCGACGAAGGCATTCATGGGCGCTGCTCCTGGGTGCCGGCGGCGCCGCCGGCTGATTCGACGGGGTCCGTGCCGGGCGGGCGGATGAAGACGAAGCGCGGCTGCCCGTCCTCGTCGGGTTCGACGTCGAGCTCGACATCGGACAGCAGGTCACGTGAAGGCGAGCCAACCAGAACGACCAGTTCGCCGAAGCTGAGCACCTCGTCGGCCTCGCGCTGCTCGTCGAAACCCAGGCCGAAGCGCACATCGCCCTCGGCCGTCAGCTGGGCAGCGACCCGCAGGGCCTGGCCGGCGGCGCCGCTCCGCGTCGCGGTGTCGAGCACGTGCCGGGTGGCGCGCGGGGTGAGGCTCAGCATGTCAGCAGCTCCAGTTCGGCGGGGGTGGTGCGTGGCGGGGTCGACCCGGACGCGGTGGGCGACGTGGCCAGGCCCGCGGCCGCGACCGGGCTCGGCGCAGCGCCCCGGGCCGCCTGCACCCGGGCCAGGAAGTGAGCGACCCAGCCACTGCCAGCGGCATCGCGCAGGTGCGCGTACGAGGCCAGCAGGCGGTGCATCACCAGGCCATCGTGGCGGCCGTCGATGCCGTGGCCACGCCGGACCGTCCAGGCAAAGGCCATCCCGGCGGGCAGGGGGTCTGGCAGGCCTTCGAGGCTGGAGTGGTGAAACTCGTGCGCCCGCACGCGCTGGCCGGGGGCGAGCCCGGCGGCGCCGCAGGCCGGATGATCGGCGGTGGCCTCCAGCACGACGTAGCCGCGCCCCACCGGACGGCGCTGCATCACCGCCACTGCGGGGATGACACCGACCATCTCGGCCTGCCGCTCACCCCAGCGGATGGCGCGGCTCAGGACCATGAGTCCGCCGCACTCCACCTGGGTGGGCAGACCCGCCTCGATGCGGCGCTTGATGGCGCCGCGCAGGGTGGTGTTGGCCGCCAGTTCGTCCATCAGCTGCTCGGGGAAACCGCCGCCGATGAAGAGACCGTCGACGTCCGGCGGCAGGTCGGTGTCGCGCAGGCTGTCGAAGGCCACCAGTTCGGCGCCCTGGGCCGCGAAGGCTTCGAGGTCGTCGGGGTAGTAGAAGGCAAAGGCGCGGTCGCGCGCGATGGCGATGCGCAGCGGGCGTTGTGGCATGGCCGTGGCCGGCGACGTCGACGCCGTGCCGACCGTGGCGGCTGCGACTGCGGCCGGTGAGGGCAAGGCTGCCGCGGCCCAGGTTGCGGGTAGCGGCCGGGCCTGGCCGGCGATGGCGCGTACCGCATCGATGTCGACCTGGCCCGCGACGAGGCGGCCGATGCGGGCGATGTCCTCGGCCGCGGCATCGCGCTCGGCGCAGGGCTGCAGGCCCAGGTGGCGTTCGGGCAGGGCCAGGGCCGGATCCTCGGCCACCGCGCCGATGACGCGCAGGTCGGTGTAGTGCTCGATCACGGCGCGCAGCTTGCCTTCGTGCCGGCTGCCGCCCACCCGGCTCAGCACCACGCCGGCCAGGTTCAGGCCGGGGTCGAATGCCTGGTAGCCCAGCAGCAGGGGGGCGATGCCACGCGTCATGCCGCGGGCGTCGATCACCAGCAGCACCGGCAGGCCCAGCAGGTGGGCCAGGGCGGCGTTGCTGTTGCTGCCGTCCAGGTCCAGTCCGTCGTAGAGACCCTTGTTGCCCTCGACCAGGCAGAGCCCGGCGCCGGCCGCATGGTGGACGAAGGCGGCGCGGATGCCCGCCGCGTCCTGCAGGTGCGGGTCGAGATTGATGCAGGGCCGGCCACTGGCACGCCCCAGCCACATCGGGTCGATGTAGTCCGGCCCCTTCTTGAACGGCTGCACCTGCGTGCCGCTCGCGCGCAGCGCCGCGCACAGGCCGACCGAGACGGTGGTCTTGCCCGAGGACTTGTGGGCGGCCGAGACGAGCAGGCGGGGCATGTCCATGGACGGTGCTCCCGGGTCAGGCCTGCGACGCAGGCACGAAGTCGTCCTGCGGCATGAAGTCGAAGGCACGGATGCCCACGAGGGTGAGCAGGAAGGCCGCGCCCAGCCCGCCCACGCCGAGCAGGAACTCGGGCAGCGAGGGCCGGTACTGGGCCACCTGGCCGTCGCCGAAGCTGGAGCTCACCGCATGGCCGGGGAAGATCTCGAGCGGGAAGCTCTGGCCACCGATGATGAAGACGTAGAGGAAGGCGAAGGCGCCCAGCAGCACCAGCAGCGAGGCCGCCAGGGTTTGGCGGGTGCCGTCGGCCTTGGGGTGGAACAGCATGGCCAGCGGGGCCACGCCGCCCAGCATGACGTAGCCGGCCCAGAACAGCGTGGGGAAGACCTCGCCGTCAAGCAGCAGGAAACGCTCGAAGGCCTGCTGGCGCGCGTAGTAGGCGTTGGTGAGGTGGTAGACCGTGACCAGGTAGAGCGAGGCGGCGATGAAGATGCCCAGCAGGCGGGCCATGCGGCGCTGCAGGGCAGGGTCGAGCACCCGGCCCTCCCAGGCGTACAGGGTGGCCTGGGCAATGAGGAAGACCGCCAG
>JBJOKP010000247.1:0-4807 GCA_046046045.1 Pseudomonadota bacterium
GGTCGGCCGGGGATCGGCGCGCCAGGCGGCAGCCACCGCTTGCAGGGCCACCGCCCGCCGCCGGGCCGACTCCAGATCAGGCGATGCCCCAGCCGGGTCGGCCGGGTCGGTCGGCTCTGCCGGCTCGTCCAGGCCGCTGGCTCCGGGCACGACCTGGGCGGCCGACTGGGCCTGTGCTGCGCCGGCAAGCAGGTCGGCGACGCCGTCCTGAGCCACATCGACGAGGCGGGCGTCCGCCTCCCCGGTCTCGACGGGATCGTCCTGATGCGCCGCCCAGATGCCGTGGATGGGATAGGCACTGGTGACAAGGACGCAGCCGGCCGCCAGCACCAGTTGCAGTTCGGCGGGGTCGTGGCTGGCCAGCAGATCCAGGCCCGGCGGCAGACCGGCGGCGGCAGGTTCGGTGAGGCCGCCTCGTCCTGGACTCTGTGCCGGTGCGGGCACCGCATCCAGCCCCGCCTCCGCCCGGTGCAGCGCCCATTCGAGGCGGGCGACATCGGCCAGATAGGGCAGCTCGGCCAGCAGGCCCTGGAGTTCGGGCGGGCCAGCCGCGCCGGCCGTGGTCCCGGCCTCGATCCCGGTCGCAGTCCCAGCCGCAACAGCGTCCAGCCAGCCGGGCAGGTCGCCCCCCCAGCGGGCCAGATCCCCCTCGGCGGGCGGCCAGGCGACGCGGAAATCCCAGGCCAGCCGGCCGAAGGCCGACTCGCCCAGCAGGGCGGCGCAGACCGGAAAGGCCGCAGCCAGGCAGCGCCGGGCCAGGCCGCGGGTGTTGTGGCGGTAGACCTGCAGGCCGGCCGCCTGCTCCGCCGGCGTGCCGGGCCAGGTGGCCAGCGTGTGCACGGCGCTGTCCAGGTCCGGCGCGGTCAGGGCCTGGAGCAGGCCGTCCTGCAGGACGTCGATCTCGGCACCAGATCCGGCGGCCGTGCCATGGAGGCTGGGTGACAGCCCATCCGCCGAACCGTCCGCGGACCTCAGCGTCCAGGCCGGCCGCTGGGTGGGCGCCGCGGCCGCGGGATGTGCCGTGGCCGCCCGCGCGGCCAGGCGCTGGTCGGCGGCACGCACCTGGGCCAGCAGGGTGTCCAGCGGCGGGATGTGGTTGTCCCATTCCACCAGGGTGGGCCGGGGCCCGAAGGCCTCCAGCGCCGCCTCGTAGAGCTGCCACACCAGCGGCGGCACGGCGGCGCCATGGTGGTCGATCACCACCGGGCCGCTGGCATCGTGGCCGGCCAGATGGATTTCGGCCACGCAGTCCGGCGGGATCTGCGCCAGCCAGCGCCGGCCATGGTCCAGCACGTCCACGGCCAGGCCGCGCCGGGCGGCGTTGAGCGCATTCACCACCAGGTTGTTCACGTCCACCAGCAGCTGGCAGCCGCTGCGCCGGGTCAGTTCGTGCAGAAAGCCGGCCTCCACCTCCGGCGCGGCCAGTTCGTCCGCCCCGGGCGGGCGCAGATAGGCCGAGACGTTTTCGATGGCTATCGTGCGGCCCAGCCGCTCCTGCACCTGCTGCACCTGGCTGACCAGGCTGGCCAGGGCCGCGGCCGTGAAGGGGATGGGCAGCAAATCGTTGGCATGCACCCGGCGGCCGTCCACCACACCGCGGGCATAGGCGGCGTGTTCACTTACCAGGGCGGGCTGCACCGCAAGGACCAGGTCTGCCAGGCGGTCGAGGTGGGCGCGGTCCGGCGGCCGCACGGCGCCCAGGGAGAGTCCCACGCCATGCAGGCTGACCGGGTAGAGCGCCCGGCCGGCCATGAGCACCGCCCGGGCCGCCGTGCCGGCAGCCAGGAAGTTCTCGCTGTGCACCTCGATGAAGCCCAGCGCCGGCCGCTCGGCCAGCAGGGCGCGGTAATGAGGATGGCGCCAGCCCAGGCCGGCGCGGTCCGGGGCCGGCAAGGCCACGCCGTGGGGAAAGCCGGCGTCACCGGGCGATGCGGCACTCATGCCATCGGGGCGCGTGGCCGGTGACTGCTGGCTCTTACCACCAGTTCCACCGGCAGGGTGCAGGGCGGCACCGCCCGCCCGGCCACCATGTCCAGCAGAGCGGCCACCAGGCATTCGGCCGCCCTGGCGATGGGCTGACGCACCGAGGTGAGCGGCGGCTCCGCCTGGGCCGCGATGGGCAGGTCGTCGTAACCCGCCACGGCGACGTCATCCGGCACCGTCAAGCCCTGGGCCTGCAGTACCTGGGTGGCCGTCATGGCCAGCAGGTCACTGCAGGCGAACACGCCGTCGAGGCTCCGGCCGGCCGCGGCTTCCCGGGCCAGCAGTTCCGCCAGGGCGCTGCGCGCGCTCGCCATCTCGAAGGGCACAGGCAGGATCAGCGACGGTTCGGCTGGAAGACCCGCTTCTGCCAGGGCGGCCTGATGACCCTGCAGACGCATCATGACCTCAGGCAGATCGGGGTCGCCCAGAAAGGCGATGCGCCGACAGCCGCGCTCGATCAGGTGACGGGTGACCAGCACCCCGCCGCCGCGGTTGTCACCGCCCACGCTGCAGTAGCGCTGCCCCGGCATCTCGGCGCCCCAGATCACCAGCGGCACCTGGCGCTGGGCCAGGCGGTTGAGTACCTCATGCTGGCGCCACTGACCAATCACGATGACGCCCAGCGCCGCCCCGCTCTCCCAGGGTTGGGCCACCTGCGCCATCTGGGCCGCATCGATGCGCGAGAACAGCAAGGCATGGCCACAGTCACTCGCGGCGTCCGCCAGGCTGCCCAGCATCGCGGAGAAGAAGGGATCGGAGACCTGCTGGCGCGACCGGTCGTCATAGGGGATGACCACCGCCAAGGTGCGGTTCTGCCGCATGCGCAGGTTCTTGGCACCGACGTTGACGGAGTAGTTCAGCGACCGGGCCAGCGCGACGATGCGATCGCGTGTGGCCAGTCCCACATCGTGACTGCCATTGAGCGCCCGCGACACGGTGGCGACCGACACCCCGGCAAGTCGCGCCACATCGGCCATCTGCACCCGCTGGCCGGGGGGTGGCGGCACGGCCGCTTGGCTGGCCGTGCCGGCATCGCCTTGTCGCGACCTCGATGGGCCGCAGGACGGCTCCGGCAGGTTCTCGGCATCGTCCGGCGGCAACTGGCTGGGAAAGCTCATGGCCTGGGCACTTCCTGGGGTCGTTCTCTCGACTTGGTCCCTGTCGACCATTCTGCCCGCGCGCCCCTGCTCTGCACCACTGCCAGCCGTCACGGCCGCCATGCCACCGCCGCCGGCCAGGCCAGCGGCGCCGGCCAGCCCGCATAGGTCTTGGGCAGGGGCGAGGCATAGTCACCGCGCTTGCTGGTGGACAGGCCCAGGCCGGCCAGGGCCTCGGCAAACTTCACCGCCGCCGCCACGCCATCAATGACCGGCACGCCCAGGCGCGCGCTGAGCTGCTGGCACAGCGCCGCCATGCCGGCGCAGCCCAGCACGATGGCGCCGCTGCGGTCGCGTGCCAGGGCCTCGCGGGCGGCCGCCTCGATCTGCGGCAGGCAGGCCGCGCCACCATCCTCCAGCGCCAGCACCGGGATGTCCGTGCCATGCACGCCGCGGCAGACCCGCTCGAAGCCGTAGCGCTGCACCAGGTGCTCGGCGATCACGCAGGTGCGGCTCATGGTCGTCACCACCGAAAAGCCGGTGGCCAGGAAGGCGGCGGCATGGAAGGCCGCCTCGGCGATGCCCAGCACCGGCGCGCGGGTGGCCTCGCGGGCGGCGTCCAGTCCCGGGTCGCCGAAGCAGGCGATCACCACGCCGTCCACTGCCGGCCGGCAGGCCGCGCCATCATCCCCCTTCGCACCGTCCGCGCCGGCGACCACGTCGCCTGCCCGCAGGCGCACCTGCTCGGCCACGCCGGCGGCGGCCAGGGTCTCCTCGAAAAAGCCCTCGATGCTGAGCGGCCCGAAGCTGGGCTGGCTGGCCAGGATCTCGGTGCCTGGGGCGGCCACGGCGCGCGCCGCCGCGGCGATGCCGGCCGTCATGGCCGCACTGGTGTTGGGATTGATGACAAGCAGCTTCATGGGGCCGGTCTCCGTGACGGTCGAGGTGGGGGCGGCCTGCCAGGGCAGGCCCTGATGCAGGCATTGGCGAACCGCGAGCGCATGGATCGCGCCAGGGCGCCCGCCTCGCCTCCGCCTCGCCTCCGCCTCGCCTCCGCCTCGACCGGCGGGGCCCCGGGCGCTGGCCTGCACCGGCCTGGCCCGGCGCGGATGGTTCCAGCGCCCCAATTCCGGGCCCGGCCAACACCGCGAGACGGCCACCGCCCCGGGTCGGTGCACACCCGGTGCACCACGCCTTGGAGCGGACCTGGGCACGCCGCGGTGTGCAGGACTGCACACCGGGTGGCACATCGCTTGCGATGCCAGCTGCATGAGCACGGCCCCCACCGCAGACCTTGACCTCGTTGGCCTGGAGAAGCGCTACGGCCCCGGCAGCCTGGCCGTGGCGGGCATCGATCTGGCCATCCCCTCGGGCGCCTACTGCTGCCTGCTGGGCCCCTCGGGCTGCGGCAAGACCTCCACCCTGCGCATGATTGCCGGCCATGAGGAGCCGACCGCCGGCCAGGTGCGACTGGGCGGCCGCGAGGTCACCCACCTCTCGCCGGCCGAACGCGGCACGGCCATGATGTTCCAGAGCTATGCCCTCTTCCCCCACCTCACGGTGCTGGAGAACGTGGCCTTCAGCGCCCGCATGAAGGGTCAGGCCCGGGCACCGCGCGAGGCCCGCGCCATGGAGCTGCTGGACCTCGTGGCCATGACGCCCTATGCCCAGCGCCTGCCGACCGCGCTCTCGGGCGGGCAGCAGCAGCGCGTGGCCCTGGCCCGGGC
>JBJOKP010000248.1:0-4789 GCA_046046045.1 Pseudomonadota bacterium
TGATCCTGGCCGGGGAAGCGAAGAAGGGCGACGTGCTGGGGGTGGCCCGCATCGCGGCCATCCAGGCGGCCAAGCGCACCTCGGACCTGATCCCGCTCTGCCATCCCCTGCCCATCACCCGGGTGGCGGTGGAGTTCGAGATCGAGGCCGCGGCCGACCGGGTGCATTGCGAAGCCCGGGTCGAGACCCACGGCCGCACCGGCGTGGAGATGGAAGCCCTCACCGCCGTGCAGATCGGCCTGCTCACCATCTACGACATGTGCAAGGCCGCGGACCGCGGCATGGTGATCGGCGACGTGCGCGTGCTGGAAAAGCGCGGCGGCAAGAGCGGGGAGTGGGTCGCCCGGCTCTGAGCCGTACGACGACCGGTTTCACTTGCCTCTCAGCGACCCTGCAGGGCGCGGATCTCCGCCACGCTGAGGCGCGGGTCCAGCGCGCACTGGAAGGGCATGACCTCGGCGCCCTTCAGGCATTCGTCGAAGAACTCCTGCGAGGCCGCGTTGTTGAACTCGCGCAGCCGGCCGGCGACGTGCACCGCCTCGGGCAGGTGGTTGCTGGCGGCCAGGGCCTTGCCGTAGGCCATCATCAGCCGCGTGTCGAGCAGGTGGTAGAGCGGCCGGGTGAAGGCTGGCAGCAGCTTGTCCGGCTCGTCGGCCATGGTTACCTCGGCATAGTCGGCATGGTGGCCGAAGAGCACGCTGCGCTTGCCGATGGCGATGCGACGCTCCAGCGCACCGGGGTCGCCCCAGGCCAGCTTGGGCTCGAAGATGACCGCCACGCTCCAGTACTCCACCAGGGCCCAGGCACTGCCCAGCAGGGCGGCTCCGCCCAGCACCCAGGCCGCCAGGGCGTGGGTCAGGGCGGTGCGGGCTGCGGCCGGGTCGGCCTGGCGGGCCGATGCGTCAGCCACCGCCTTTTCGGCCGGCTTGCCCTCGTCGCGCCGTTGCGCCCGCTCGGCGGTGGCCAGGCCGGCGTACCAGCCCAGGATCATGGCCGTGGGCAGGAAGAAATAGGTGTACCAGAGGGGATATTCCAGCTGGCTGTGCACGCCCACCAGCACGCCCATGAAGAGGGCGGTGCGGGCGCCCAGGGCGCGGCCATCGTCGCGGCTCAGCACCGCACCGCGGCCCTGCCAGAGCGCCAGCAGCAGGCCCAGCACCACGATCACGGCAAAGGGAATGCCGCTCTCGGCCGCCAGCTGCAGCTCGAGGTTGTGGCTGTGGTCGAAGAAGGCCACCGGCCGGTCGGCAAACGGCGTCATCGACCAGACGAAGTTGTAGGCCCCCGTGCCCACGCCGCGCCAGGGCTCGGCCCGGATCATGGCCAGGGTGTTCGCCCAGATCTTGCCGCGCGAGCTGCTGGCATCGCCATGCAGCGTCTTGTTGAGCTGGTCATCGCCATAGAAGCTCTGTCCGGTGAGCTGGCTCCACTGTTCGAGCAGGAACCAGCCGGCCACGTAGAGCAGCACGGTGCCGACGAGCAGGCCACGCACCGGCCTGGGCAGGCGGCGATCCAGCAGGCCCCACAGCACCAGCAGGGCCACACCTACCATGCCGGTGCGCGAGGCGGTCAGCAGCACGGCCAGCACCAGAATCGCCAGGCAGGCCCCGAGTTGCCAGGTGGCCCAGCGCTGCCGCACGCCCAGCCACACCGCCGCGGCGCAACCCCACAGCAGCAGGGTGGAAAGCTGGTTGGGCTGGCGCATGTTGCCGATCGCCCGGCCCGGCGTGGTCGGCAGGGCCACCAGCAAGCCGTCAGCCAGGCCGGGGAAGAAGACCTGCACCGCGCCCACCACCACGCTGGCCAGGGCTGCGATCAGCAGGGCCAGCATCAGCGGCGTCGCAAAACTGGCCTCATCCCCCTCCGCGGCGCGGGCCGCACCGGCGGCCATCAGCCCGGCGCCCAGCAAGGCCGTACCGAAGGGAATGATGCGCTGCCCATAAGGCGCGTCCGACACCAGGTAGGACGCCATCACCAGCACGAAGACCAGCAGCAGCCAGGGGCTGACCGGCCCGTTCAGCCCGCCGAACCGCGCCACCGCCTGCCCTGCCGTGCCACCCACCGCCGCCGTGCCCGCACCCAGCACCCGCGCCACCAGGAAGAGCCAGAAGCCACAGCCCGCAAAGGCCAGCCACTGGTTGAAGAAGGTCGTGGTCGGTGCCACGTTGCCTGCGATCAGCATGGGCACGGTCACGGCCATGAGGGCAACTGCCAGGGGTGGCGTGGCTGACGCAGTGGACGTGGCGCGGGAAGCAGTCATGGGCAAGGGCTGTGGCGGAGGCTAGGACTGAATTGGCCGGTCTGGGGCCGACAGACAACAGGCGGGCGGGATTGTGCGTGAGGCGGCATGCGGCGCACTTGCCAGGAAACCGTCGCAGTGCAGGCCTCGTGGTCAGGGTGGCGAAATGGACCGGATTTCCGGGTAGCGTTCCTGGGCCACGCGCCAGGCACTCCGGCCCTCCTCGCAGCGGGCTGCCGGATGCATGTGGCAGAGGGCAGTGAGCGCCCGACGCGCTTCATCGACTCGCCCATTCAGTCCGGCGGCCAGGGCATAGCGCAAAAGTGCAGGTGGGAACGGCCGGCGTTCGACCAACTGGCGCATCGACTCAAGTTCGGCTGGGCTCATCCCGCCATGGACCTGGGCGAGGCGAAAGTGCTGATAAGCGACCGGCAGGTCCATGAGGCCGGACGACGCTGCTCCGAGCGGCGGTGGCGTGTCGATGCGGGCCAGCGCGAAGCGCACCGAACGTTCGTCTTCCTCGACCTGCAGATAGGCCGTGGCGATCGCGCCCAGCAGCAGCAGGCCGACGGCCAGCAGTGCGGGCTCGACCCAGCGCGGGATGGGGAGGGTCCTGGCCTCCGGATTCAGTCTCTCCAGCGCCCCCAGGAAAAGCCCGGCCGGCAGCAGGAAGTAGAGATAGGCATGCGGATATTCGGTCATCGCATGCACTGCGAGCACGACCAGGCCAGCCAGCAGACACCAGGCCTCAGGCGTATCGCAGCGCCTGAACTGCCGCCAGGCCCAGAGCAGGGTCGCTGCCAGGATGAGGGTGGCCATGGGCAGGCCCACCCACAGGGCCAGATCGATGGCCAGGTTGTGGGCGTAGTCCAGCATGCGGCCGCCCCCCTGGCCCTGGGCCGCTGCCGCGTACTGTGCCACCACGCCCTGGTTCAAGCCCCAACCCAGCCAGGGTGATTGCCGGATGGCGAGCCAGAGGCCATCCCACAGGTCCGACCGGACGCCAGGTTGCAGCCGCTCCTGCCAGGCCGAGGCGTCCGTCAGCAGCAGGTGCTGGTTCAGCTTCGGCCAGGCCAGGACGAGCAACGCCAGGCCTGCGGCCAGCATGAGCGCCGCCGCTGGCGGCGTCCGCAGTCCGGCGCGACGGCGAAAGGTGAGATGGAAAACCAGCAGCCCGGCCGAGAAGACCCAGGCCGTGCGTGACTGCGTCATGGCCAGACCCAGCGCCATCCAGACGGCAAGCACGGCGGCTCCCAGCACACCCAGGCTGCGCCGCTCATGCAGGTAGAGGGTTGCCACCAGCCCCCAGCCCATCAGCGAGGCCAGCTGGTTGGGCTGGCCAAGATTTCCGAAGGGACGCGCACCTGGACGAAGGTCGGCCAGCCACATCGCCTGCCAGCCTGCCCACTGGCCGAGAGCCAGTGCCACCGAGACAGCTGCCGCCACAAGCAGGCTGATGAACAGGCCAGTCGGGAGATCCCCCTGCCAGGCAGGGCGGGAAAAATGAGCGTCCGTCGCTTCTGCTGCTGGCAAAGGGCATCCATGCCAGCCCAGCACGATGGCCAGGGTGACGCCGGCCAGATAACTTGCGGCGAGCACCACATCGGTCAGGTAGTGGATCTGACCACCCCACCACTGCAGCACCGGCAGCAGTGCCAGGAAGAAGCCCATGGCGGCGATTGCCGGCCAACGGTCAGCCCGCTTCGGCCGGTCCAGAGCCTGGTGGAGCCCCAAGAGGAGCAGGCCCAGGGCAGCCAGGAACTCGCCCTGGAAGCTGGGCCAGGGCGGGTAGTGGCCAGGTGGCAGCCAGGCCAGGGCCAGCAGGACCAGACCCAGGCGGCTGAACCATCTCATGTTGAAGACAGGCAAATGAAAAGTGCGCCCGTTGGGCGCACTTCGATCATCAGGGCCAGGCGGTGACCGCCTGCATGCCCATCAGTTACCGCGGCAGGAGCCGGGCAGGTACTTTGGATCGATGGTGGTGCCGTCGCCAGCCAGGCCGCAGATCCAACGATTCACGGTTCCACCAGCTACCACAGCACCATTACTAGCGTTGACGGGCTTGAGCGTCAGGATGCCACCAGTGCCACCCGCGGAGGTGTTCTTGATGTTCTGGCTGGTCACCTTGATCAGGCCGGCGGCAGTGGTAGCCACCGAGGCGACATATTGTGAGGTCGACGAGGTCGACTCACAGCCCCAGGCATTGTCGGCCGGCAGGGCAGTGGCCGACTGCACGGTCTCGGTGATGGTGGTGCGGCAGGCCGAGGCGGCCAGGATCAGTTCAGAGTTCTTGGCCCGGACGGTGTAGTCCTGGTAGGCCGGCAGTGCGACGGCGGCGAGGATGCCGATGATGGCCACGACGATCATCAGTTCGATGAGCGTGAAACCTTGCTGGATGCGCTTCATGATGGTTCCTTCGAGTGGGAGGGGTGGAAAGCACGGAACTAATTGCATGCAACGTGCCACGGCAATCTCAGTCACCAATCCGCCCCGATCCGAAGAATCCAGACGTACAACGACAGGCTTGGTCGAACTGCACCCCACAGGCTG
>JBJOKP010000249.1:0-4781 GCA_046046045.1 Pseudomonadota bacterium
GCGCGCCTGCGCCTCGTCGCCGCTGCGCGCGGCCTGCAGCCAGGCCAGCGCTGCCTCGGGCGACAGGGCCACGATGGAGCGTTTCTCGTCGCCCGGGGCGTGGAAACGCGCCATCAGCGCATGGCCCTCGGCCGACACGGTGAGCATGGTGAAGGACAGCAGCTGCACGGCCGCGGGCGTGGGGTCGAGCAGGTCGGGCTGCGGCGTGCGCCAGGCGCTCTCCCACAGCCCGGCGACGAAGAAGGGCGCGCCGTCGCCGCGCTCGATGCGCCAGCGCACCGGGCGGCCGCTGTCGTGGCAGGGCTCGTGGAAGGCCTGCACCGGGATGAGGCAGAACTGGCGCTGGCGCCAGGCCTGGCGGAAGCTGGGTTTCCCGGCCACCGTCTCGCTGCGCGCGTTGTAGGTCATGCGCATGAGCTTGTCGCCCTGCGCCCAGCCGGGCAGCAGGCCGAAGCGGGCGGGTCGCGGCACGAGCGTGATCAGCTCGTCGCCCGGCTCGCCAGTGCCGGCGCGAGTGCCGGCACCATCGCCACGGCCGCCGGCCGGGCCTGCGCGGCGCGGGCGGTCCGGCCACAGCACAGGGGCCTCGCCGGCCGGATAGACCTCCTCCGGGTAGGAGAAATCGGGCTCGACGACCTGCAGGCCGGGCTGGCCCGCCGACCGGCGCGGCGCGATGGACAGCCGCTCGCGCAGCGCCCGGGGTGGCGGCGGGATGTAGTTGGCGCACATGGCGCCACGGTAGCAGGACGGCAGGCGCATGCCCGGCGCCAGCACGGCAGGTGCGGCGCGCGACGCGTGGCGGCACTGCGTGTGCCCGCCAACACGGGCCGGTGGTGTTGGTCGCCGGTCAGCGCGGGCTGGGGAAGGCCGGCCGCGCCAGGCGGATGGGCGGCGGCTCCTCGAACACGATCTCGGGCGGCGGGGCCTCCCTGGCGCGAGCACGCGGGCGCGCGGGCACGGCGGGAGCAGCCGCCGCTGTACGGGCAGCGGGCGCAGCGGTGGCTGACACCGCTGTGGCGGCCGAGGCTGCCACCGCCACACCCGGCGCCGGGCGAGCCGTGCGTGCCGCGTCGGCCGCAGGCCGGGTGGTCGGGGCAGCCTGTGGCGGCTGGGCCGGGGCCAAGGCCGCCGCGGCAGGTGTGCGGGCCGGGCGCGCAGGTGGCGGTGCGACCCGTGCAGGTGGCGCCGCCGGGCGCCCGGCGCCGGGCGGCAGGATGATCAGGCGGGCGCGCGGCACGTCGGCCAGCTCGGCACGGGGCGTGGCGGCTGGCTGCAGCGTCGGCGCCGAGGCCGAGAGGGCCGGGCCGGCGCCCCCTGGTGCAGGTGCGACCGCCGGTGCAGGTGCGACCGCCGGTGCAGGTGTGGCCGCCGGTGCAGGCGCCAGGGTGGCGGCCGGCGCCGCGGGTGCCGCCCACAGCCCGGCCGGCTCGCCCTCGTAGACCGGTGGCGGCATCACGGCCGGACGCACCGGGCGCGGCCGCTGGTAGCCCTCGAAATGGGCGCAGCCGGTCAACGCGCCCAGCGCCAGACAGGCCAGCCCGTACCAGGCGGGCGTGTGCGTGAACGTCGACATGAGCCTCCCCGCAGATCTTCGATGAACGTCGAATCGATCGTAGTGGGGCCCTGTGCCGGCCCGGCGCCGGCCCGGCGCGGGCGCGACGTATGCCGCGGCATCAATGCCGCCTTTGCCGTTTCGGGCAGACCGCGACGCGGCGGCGCCACGGCACGCCAGCATCGTGCGGCGCCCGCGCGGCCAGACGGCGCCGCCGGCCCGGCGCTCAACGCCCGTAGGTGGCGGTGAAGCTGGCCTTGCCCAGCAGCCCGGCGCCCAGGCCCCTGTTGAGCACGAAGCTGAACAGCGCGGGTGTGCCGGTCTTCGGGATGCCGGCGGCGGCATCGACCTTGTCGACCGCCAGCGCGTACAGCGTGAAGACGTAGCGGTGCGGCTTGTCGCCCACCGGCGGGCAGGGGCCGCCGTAGTTGCCGTTCACGCCGGTGGCGCCGGTGTCGTTGAAGTCGGTGCGTCCGCCGTAGGCGCCGGCCGGCAGCCGGGCCGGGTCGTTGCCGGCGCCCTGGGCCAGGCCGGTGCTGCCGGCCGGGATGTCGTACACCGCCCAGTGCCAGAAGCCGCTGCCGGTGGGCGCGTCCGGGTCGTGGATCTGCAGGGCCAGGGACTTGGTACCCGCCGGCACGCCGCTCCAGACCAGCGCCGGCGACACGTTGCCGCCCTTGCAGCCAAAGCCGTTGAGGATGAAGTTGTTGCCGAAGCTGCCACCGGCCAGATCGGGGCTGGAGAGCTTGAACTCGCCCGACTGGGCCTGGGCGGCGGCGGCTCCGGTCAGGGCCAGGGCAGCGCTCAGCAGCAGGGGTCGCAGGATGGTCATGGGCAGGCTCCTCGGGTCGTGGTTGAAGAAGTAAGTGAAAGGGAAAGGAAGAAATCGGGGACGGCAGGCAAGCAGTGTTGGGCTGGCCCGGCGGCCACGCCAGCCGGGTCAACCCGCGCCGGGGCGGGCCACACCGACGGGCAGACTGGCGATGCGCCGCATCTCGGCGCTGGCCAGCACGCCGGGGTCGGTCAGGTAAGCCGCGGCGAAGGAGATGGCGTCGGCGCCCCAGAACAGCTCGTCGCCCACCGCCAGCGTGGGCACGCCGAACACGCCGGCACGCACCGCGGCCTGGGTCGCATCGTGCAGTTCGGCCTTGACCTCGGGCGCCACCAGCCGCTCCAGGCCCACGCCCAGACGCGCGGCCACCTGCATCAGCAGGGCCGGGTCGGCCGGGTCGGCGGCGGTGGTCCACAAGGCCTCGAACACCGCCGCCACGGCCTGCGGCGTATTGCCCGCGGCGATGCACAGGCGCAGCCAGGGCAGCGAGTTGAAGGGGTGGGCCGCCGGCATGCGGAAGGCGATGCCGGCCTGGTCGGCCTGCCACTGGCAGGCGCGGTAGGTCCACAGCCGCTTGGGCGCGAGCTCGGCCGGGCCCTTGTGGCCCCAGTGCTTGAGCAGGCCGGCGAACAGCACCGGGCGCAGCTCGACCTGGGTGCCCGCAGGCAGGGCACCCAGGCCGTGCCAGGCCAGCCAGGCGTAGGGCGAGATGGGGTCGAAATACCAGGTGACGCGGGACATGGCAGGCTCGTCGTTGTGTGGAGGTGACGGTGGTGGGTGGCGACCGGGGGGGCGGGGCGGGGGGGGCTGGCCATGATCGCCGCGGCTGGCTTGGCGATCTGCCCCGATGGTTCAGGCCAGCATGGCCGCCGCGGCCACGGCCGTGGGCGCCAGCGCGCCGGCCAGCAGGCGCGCGGCGCCGATGGATTGGTCGGAAAAGCCGCGCCGCAGCAGCGCCACGCCGGCCGGGTTGGGCGCGTTGGCGATCACGGTCAGGCCGCCACCGGTGACGGCGCCGGCCACCAGCATGTATTTCGCCGGCTCGCTGATGCCCTCGATCAGCGAGCCCAGGTAGGTCAGCGCGGCGTTGTCGGTGATGGCCGTGAGGCCGAGCGCGCCGAAGAAGAGCGCGGTGGGCTGCAGGCCGGCCACGATGGGCTGCAGCCACCATTGCTGCATGCCGCCCAGCACCACCAGCCCGGCCAGGAAGAAGGCGACCAGCAGCGCCTCCTTCAGGATGAGCGGCGTCTGATGGCGCTCGTAGGCCTGGGCGTAGCCGAGGAACAGCAGGAACAGGCCCAGGAAGATCACCGGGTGGTGCGCCATCGCCACCACCGCGGCCAGGAAACCCAGGTGGATGGCGCAGACCAGCAGCGGCACGGCGGGCTCGGCCGGCTCAGGCGCAGCAACGGCGCCGGCGTCGGCACCGGCCGTGGCGGCCTGCGCCAGATGCGCGCGCAGCCGCCAGGTCATCACGCTGGCGTTGACCAGCACCGCCAGCGCCGCCTTCCAGCCGAAGGTGGCGGCCATGTAGGCGCTGTCCCACTGCCAGGCCGCTGCGACCATCAGCACCGGCGGCGCGGCAAACGATGTCAGCGTGCCGCCGATCGAGATGTTGACGAACAGCACGCCCAGCGCGGCGTACTTCAGGCCCTCGGGCACGTCGGCGCGCAAGAACAGGCGCGGTGCCAGCATCAGCGCGGCCAGCGTCATGGCGGCTGGCTCGGTCACCAGCGAGCCCAGCAGCGGCACGGCGGCCAGGCACAGCCAGACCTCGGCCACGACGGTGCGCGCCGGCAGCCGGCGTGCCAGCGCCGCCACCGCCGCCTTCACCAGGTGCAGCACCGGCCCCGAGCCGGCCACCACCATGATGACGAAGACGAACAGCGGCTCGGTGAACTGGCGCGACTCGGCATAGGCCAGGGCCGCGTCGCCGCCGTCCACCAGGGCCATCACGACCACCAGCACCACGGCCCAGAAGCCGAACACCACCTCGACCTCGCCCAGCAGGTGCCACAGGCCGGCGTGGCGTGGCTGGCGGTGCGCCAGGCGCTCGAAGGCGGCAGCCGCGAAGGTGTGGATCAGCGCCAGGCCGAACAGGGCTGCGGCGATGACATCCATGGGAGGGTGGTTCAGGCTCATAGGTGACCCATGCTCGTTCAGGACCGGCCGCCGCGCAAGCGTGATGCATGTCACACCCCGCACCCGTCGCCGTCGCACGCAGGCGTCACCACCCGGGACATCCCGCAAACCGACACCCCCTTGTCCGCGGGTGTGGTGGCTAACATGGCGGCGCTCGATTCGAACAAATCAGGGGAATGCGTGAAACGGGTCTCGGCACTGGTGGCCGGACCCGGCCTCGCGTCCGGCCAGGCGTCCAGATTCACGGACGCCGGC
>JBJOKP010000250.1:0-4762 GCA_046046045.1 Pseudomonadota bacterium
CATCACCCATGTCTACGGCCTGACCGAGGTCTACGGCCCGGCGGCGGTGGCGGTGAAGCGCCCGGGCTGGGCCCAGGCCGATCTCTCCGAACAGACCCGCCTGAACGGCCGCCAGGGCGTGCGCTACGCCCTGCAGGAAGGCATGACCGTGATGAACCCCGACGCCCTGGCCGAGCTGCCGGCTGACGGCCAGACCATGGGCGAGATCATGTTCCGCGGCAACATCGTCATGAAGGGCTACCTCAAGAACCCCAAGGCGACGCAGAAGGCCTTCGAGGGTGGCTGGTTCCACACCGGCGACCTGGCGGTGATGGAGCCCGACCGCTACGTCAAGATCAAGGACCGCAGCAAGGACATCATCATCTCCGGCGGCGAGAACATCAGCTCCATCGAGGTGGAGGATGCCCTCTACCGCCACCCGGCCGTGGTGGCCTGCGGCGTGGTGGCCAAGCCCGACCCGAAGTGGGGCGAGACGCCGGTGGCCTTCGTCGAACTGCGCCCGGGCAGCGAGGCCGTGACGGCGCAGGAGCTCATCGCCCACTGCAAGAGCCTGCTGGCGGGCTACAAGGTGCCGCGCGAGATCCGCTTCGCCGCCATCCCCAAGACCTCGACCGGCAAGATCCAGAAGTTCATGCTGCGCGAGCAGGCCCGCTCGGCCGACGCCATCGAATGACCTGCTGCCTGCCGCAGGCTCATGGCCTGAGCCTGCGGCCGGGCATCGACCTGAACCCGCCACCGGAGACCGCTCCATGAATGCTGCCGACGCCCCCCTGCTGCTGCGCGAGACCGACGCGCGTGGGGTCTGCACCCTCACGCTCAACCGCCCGCAGGCCTTCAACTCGCTGAGCGAGGCCATGCTGGCCGCGCTGCAGGCCGAACTCGATGCCCTGGCCCAGGACGAGGCGGTGCGCGTGGTCGTGATCGCCGCGGCGGGCAAGGCCTTCTGCGCTGGCCATGACCTCAAGGAGATGCGCGCCGAACCCTCGCTCGCCTACTACCAGGCCCTGTTCTCGCGCTGCGCCAAGGTGATGCTGGCCATCCAGGCCCTGCCGGTGCCGGTGATCGCCAAGGTGCAGGGCATCGCCACCGCGGCCGGCTGCCAGCTGGTGGCGCAGTGCGACCTGGCCGTGGCGGTGGAGGGCGCCCGCTTTGCCGTGAGCGGCGTGAACCTGGGCCTGTTCTGCGCCACGCCCAGCGTCGCGCTGGCGCGCAACCTGGGCCGCAAGCCGGCCTTCGAGATGCTCGTGACCGGCGAGTTCATCAGCGCGGCCGAGGCCAGGGACAAGGGCCTGGTCAACCGCGTCTGCCCGGCCGACCAGCTTGACGCCGAGGTCGAGCGCCTGGTGGCCAGCATCCTGGCCAAGCCGCGGGTGGCCCTCGCCATGGGCAAGGCCCAGTTCTATCGCCAGATCGAGATGGGCATGGCCGCGGCCTACCAGCTCGCCGGCCAGAGCATGGCCTGCAACATGATGGACGCGGCGGCGCTGGAGGGTGTCCAGGCCTTCATCGAGAAGCGGGCGCCGGACTGGTCCAGCGCCCTCTAAGCGGATCACGGCCAGCGCCTGCTCGGAGCCTGTGATGGACGCAAGGGCCCGTCGTCGTGCGACGCGCCGGCCTCACTGCGTGGTGATGCTCCGGCTGGTGCCGAAGGTGCCCACCAGCCCGGTCCC
The DNA here is from genome assembly GCA_046046045.1 of Pseudomonadota bacterium. Lineage (GTDB taxonomy): Bacteria > Pseudomonadota > Gammaproteobacteria > Burkholderiales > Burkholderiaceae_C > Sphaerotilus. The sequence continues at coordinate 1,671 of JBJOKP010000250.1, forward strand.
TGCGCCACCCACGGCCCGTACCCGGTAGCTGTAGGTCGTGCCCCGGGCCGTCGTGGTGTCGGTGTACCCCAGCGTGGTCCGGCCGTCCACCGTGCCCGTGGTATTGACGGCCGGGCCCGTGAGCTTCGCGTAGCTGGTGCAGTTGGCCCCGGCACAGCGCTGGATTTCGTAGCCGCCCACCGAGGTGGTCGGGGTTGGAATGGTCCAGCTCAGCGCCACCCGTGCGGCGCCGTTCACCAGGGATCGCGCCAGCGTGGGCCGGCCGGCAGTTGGCAGACCACCGGCCGTGGTGACGGTGTGCACGCTGGCAAGGGGGCCGATGGTCGTGCCGTTCAGGGCCGCGACCTCGTAGCGGACGGTGCTGTTCAGGGCGGTCGGCGTGTCGGTGGTGGTGGTGCTGTTGGCCGGCAGGTTGAACGTCGTCGGTGCGGCGGTGGAGATGCTGCCGTTGGTGTTCACCGTGATGGGGGTGCGGCGCACCATGTAGCCGGTTTCGTTGCTCGAGGCATCGCCCCAGGTCAGCACCGGGCTGCGGGCCAGGGAGGCCGCGAGACCGGTCACCGCGACTAGGTTGATGGCCGTCGAGGCGCCCGGAGTGGTGACCGCTGCGGACGCCGCCGACTGCAGCGTGCCGCCCCAGCCGCTGACATCCACCCGGTAGTTGTAGGTGGTCCCTGGGGTGGCACTGCGGTCCTGATAGGTAGTGGTATTGGCGGGCAGGAGGGCACTTACGGCGACATAGGCACCCGTGCCGACCCGGCGGAAGACCTGGAAGGCGGTTTCATTGCTGCTGCGGTCCGCCCAGCTCAGGTTGACCTGGGTGCCGCTGACGGGGGTGCCGGTGGGCTGGCCCGGCGACGCGGGCGCCGAGGGCGTGGTGATCCGGACTGCGGCCGAAGGGGGGCTGCTGTCTGCGCCCCGCAGCGTCACGACGCGGTAGTAGTAGGTGGCGTTGGTCGACAGGCCAATCGAGTCGTTGGCTGTGGTGGCACCTGCCGCTGTGGCGGTCACGGCAGCAAACGGACCGGTGGCTGCAGTGGCGCGTTCGATGCGATAGCCGGTCTCGTCGCTGGCGTTGTCGGTCCAGGTGAGCGCGATGGTGCGGGTGCCCGTCGGCGTGGCGGTGCCGATGGTCGGCGCCACCGGCAGGGCCACCGTGCTGACCGTCAAGGCGTCCGAACCGGCCGAGCCACTGAGGTTGATGGCAACCACCTCGTAGTTGTAGCTGGTCGAGGCCGTCAGGCCGCTGTCGGTCCAGCTGACGACGTTGGCGCCGAGGCTGGCCACCTTGACCCCATTGCGGAAGACCTCGTAGCCGGCCTCGTTGCTGGCGTTGTCAGCCCAGTTCAGCGTCAGGCTGGTGGCACCGACATTGCTGGCGGTCAGGCCCGAGGGTGGCAGGGGTGGGGTGGCGGCTACCACGCGCACCAGGGCCGTGTCGCTGCCGCCGCTGGTGGAGACCACGGTCACGCTGGCTGGCGGGGCCTGGGTGGAGATGGCGGTGCCAGGGGCGCGGTTGTATTCGCGGATGGTGAGGGTGGGTCGCAGGGTCTGGTCGCCTGAAGTGGCCTGGACCGAGAGGGTCTGGCTGGCGGGGTCGTAGTCAGCCTGGGTGATCTTGACGAAGTCCACCAGCGGATGGATCAGCGTGGTCGGATCGGTGCTCGTGCCATCCGACGCCGAAACGGCCAGGTGGCTGGGCAGCGGATCGACGGAGGTGGTCAGCGGAGTGCTGGCGAAGTCCAGCCCGCCACCCAGGGCCGATGGCGCCGAGGCCAGCGTCACGCCGGCCGGGAAGCGCAATGCTGCTGGCGGAGTGGTCGGGCCGTCCTGGACGGTCACGGTGGCCGTGGCCGTGGAGGTGGCAAAGGTGTCGATCTGGCCGACCGCACCGGCACGGCTGTAGGTCAGGCGCGAGGCGGTGAGCGGGGTCTGCACCTTGCCGTCATAGATCTGGCCCTGGACCGAAAAGAGGTTGGTGCTGAGGGTGGCATTGCCCAGGCCGTCCAGGTCGAGTGGATTGCCCTGCAGGTCGCGGCCCGTGAGGGAGACGAAGTTGGCCGCGCAGGGGCTGCCCTTCACGGCATGGGCGGCGCCAGCGGCGCCACCGTCGCCGGCAAAGCCGGCAGGCGCTCCGCTGTCCCACACCAGGAACGGGCCGACCGGGCCGCTGAAGGTGGCCGACGGGCCGAAGCCACGGTCGATGGTGGTGAAGACATCCCGACCGCCGCTGGCCACGGGCACGCTCAGGGTCTCCGTCCCGTAGGGGTGGACCAGGGTGTAGTTGCCTGCGGCCGGAGCGGTGAAGACCACGCGCAGGCGCTGAAACGCGAACTGCGAGCCATCGACAGGGGCGCCCGTGATCGGGTCGGCCTGCAGGAAGGCGGTCTCGGCGGCCATGACCACGGTGAGCCGGGTGTTGCGTGCGGCATCACGCAGCACGGCCGTGGCCGACCAGTAGAAGGCCTCGCCGCCCGAGCGGATCTGGATCGAAAAGGGATCGCTCGGGATGATGGGATCGAAGAAGCACAGGTTCGGATCCAGGCAGCGCTGCATGGACAGGCCGTTGGAATCGGTCAGGTACTCCGGGAAGCCGTCGATGGGATTCATCGGGCCGGACGTCATGGGCGTGGCGCCGTTGGCCAGGCAGGCCGCCTGGGCCGGGCTGGCGGCCTGCAGGGCGACGAGTTCCAGGGCGCTGGCGACCAGGGCGCTGATGAGTTGGCGTTTCATGGCGTCGCTCCTCACTGGTTGATGATGGTGATGGGCAGGGAAGCGGCGCCTCCCGCCGATGAAATCACGGTCACCGCGCCGGGGAGGGCGACAGCGCCGGTGAGGCTGATGACGCCATTCACCAGTGGCGCGCCGGTGTGGGCCAGTGTGAGGGTGGGGGCCACGGTGGAGTCGCTCGACTCGGCCTGCACCACCAGATCGCACAGCCGTGTCGCCACCTTGCAGGTGGCTTCGGCCCTGGTGATGGTGACCAGATCGCGCAGCGGCACATTGGGCTGGTCATTGGCGATGGTGCCGTTGGCCAGGTCTGTGGCCGTCACCTGCACGGTCGGCGGCAGGGCGGCGCCAGCGTAGGGACT
>JBJOKP010000251.1:0-4753 GCA_046046045.1 Pseudomonadota bacterium
GTGCGTCGGGCCCTGGCAAGTCAGCAGGAGCCGTCGGACGCAACCTAGGGGCAGGCACGGCAGGCTCTGCAGCGGCTGACACGGCGTTGTCACCCGGCCTCAATGGCATGGCATGGCCGGTTGATCCCGCCTTCCATCCATCCACGAGGGGTCAGACATGACACGTCCATCCCTGCGAACACGCCTGCGCATCCAGTCCCGCCCAGCCGCCCTGGTGGCCGACCTGATCAGCACGGTCGCCCTGTTGTCCGGCGTCCGCGCCGACGAACATGAAGCCCGCGCCGAAGACCATCCCAGACCCTACAGCATAGGTCTGTGAGGTGATCTGGCCTAAGTCGATGTACAGGCCACGGTGGGCGTGACCAACCTGATCGCCGACATGAACTTAGGGCAGGAGGTTCAGACCGATGCCCAGTGCCTGACGGTCAACGGCACCGAGGCCTGTACCGAGAACCGGCGCTGGAGCCGCGGCGGCGTGGTCTACGCGACGCTCAACGTGGCCGGCTCGTGCAACAACCTCTGCGACACCGCACCGGACCAGGCCGAATTCGAGGCCCGCAATGCGGCCAACATCGCCTGGCTCAAGGCGACTTTCGCCCAGGCCCGTCAGCGCGGCGCGGCGGCCGTCATGCTGATCAGCCAGGCCAACCCCGGCTGGGACCTGAGCGGCCCCACCCGGGCGCCGCTGCGCGATCCCAAGACCCTGATCGAGACCGATGGTGCGGCCGACGGCTTCAAGGACTACCTGCACGCCCTGCGCGAGGAAGTCGCGTCCTTCCGCAAGCCCGTGGCCTATGTGCATGGCGATTCGCACTACTTCCGCGTCGACAAGCCTTTCCTCAATGCCCAGGGCCAGCACCTGGAGAACTTCGTGCGCGTCGAGACCTTCGGCGACAACGCGGGCAATGGCAACAACGACGTGCAGTGGGTGAAGGTGCACCTCGATCCGCTGAGCCGCGAGGTCCTCCGCTTCGAGCCCATGGTGGTGCCCGGCAATCGCGTGGCCGTGCCAGCGCCCTGAGGCAAGCGCCGGGAAGCGTCTTGATGACCGCTTGATGGCCCGTCGATGATTACCGGCAGAGCGGCAGCCTGAGCCGTCAGATCAAGCTCAGGCGAGCTGCTGCCAGGCTGCAAGGCGATAGGGCGGGAGGAAGCCTGCGTCCGCCTCGCTTGCCGCCACCTGATCAATGCAGGCATCGGCCCAGATCGGCAGCCCCACGCTCGCGCAGTGACAGCAGAGCGGCACGCCACAAAGCCAGATCACGACGAGGCGCTCCTCGCGCGGGCGAGGAAAGTCATCGGGAGTGGTGCGCTCCAGTCGAGTCTGGCGACGCAATTCGCGCCAGCCCCAGCCATGGGCCCAGGATCTCCGGGCGACCACCTGATACCGACCCAGGCGCTGGTGGACGGCCACCAGGGTCAGGGCAAGGCACAACAACAGGGGCAGCAGGAAGACGGACATCCACATGGCAAACAGGCGGCGGAAACGTAGGTGCCACGTTCAGTTGCCGGCACAGCACGTTTTGTTCAATGTGGGTTCATCATGAAGCATGGGCTAAGAACCCACCATTCGCACTCGCCCGGATCCATGACCAGGGCAGGCTTGCAGCACGGTGGAATGTCACGCGACCCGTGGGCACCTATGGCGTGGACCGGCCTGCCATGCAGACTGGATGGCCTCACTTCCTGGGCGGGGCAGGACCGGGTCCACCACGTGCGCCATGACGTTGCTGGCCTTGAGATCGGGCGCGGTCACGAGAGCATCATCGATGGTGACGAAGTTGCCGGCTAATGACGGTGCAAGCCTGTGACCCGCCAGCGCCGTCACCCGGCCACTGCCGGCACGGGCAGGTTCGAGCGAGCCAGTCACGACATGCTGAGACAGCACGCCTCGATGAGGGGCAAGGCCTTGTGGCGGAAAGTGATGACAGGAGTGCAGATCGTCGGGACGACAAGCTGCCACGAAATCGTCATGAAGCCTTCCTAGCATCAGCAGCATTCATGGCCTTGACCTGTCATCGACCCGTCAAGGTCATGTCCCACCTGTGCCTGGTCTTTGGAGAGTTGACGGTGAGCCGTGTCTGCATCGTGACCGCTTCCGCCGAATGGGCCGAGTTGATTGCCAGCAGCCTCAAGCATGAGGGCCATGACGCCTTCCTGAGCAGGAACCTGGCTCAGGTCGGCGAAGTGCTGGAGGACGCTGGGGCCGACCTGCTCCTGCTGGATCTGGCCATGCCAGCCTTGGTCCGCAGCGTGCGAGCCTGGAGCCGCCGCACCGGCCTGCGCCTGCCTGCCATCCTGGGCCTGCAGACCAGCGGCACAGAACGTGTGGTGGAACAACTGCGCGCCCTGGGCGTGGCCGACTTTTTGCCTTGGCCCTTTGCCTGGCAGGTGCTGCTGGAGCGCATCAAGTTCGCCATGATGATGAAGACGCCAGAAGGCCTGGACAGCCCGATAGAACTGGCTGACCTGCACCTCGATCCGCGCAGCCGACGTGTGCTGGCGGGCGGGCAGGACATCCATCTCGGGCCGACCGAGTTCAAGCTGCTGCACTTCCTCCTCGCCCATCCAGATCGGGTGCACACGCGTGAGCGCCTGGTCGAACGCCTGTGGGGACTGCGGGACAAGGTGGCCGAGCGCACGGTGGACGTACATGTCAAGCGCCTGCGTCAGGCCCTTACGCCTGCGCTGCGCCAGGCCAGGGTCGAGACGGTGCGCGGCGCAGGCTACCGGCTCTGTGTGCGCAACCTGCATGAACCGCCACGCCCGCTGGCCTAGAACTCTAAGCCTCATCCACATGTCTCCCCTTCGGCCGCAGGCCGCGGCCGGATCGGCGCTGCCACGCGGCTTCTACCCACTCATCGCAGCACAGTTCGCCTCAGCCCTGGCAGACAACGCTCTGCTCATCGTCACCATGGCCGTCCTGCATCGCCGTGGTTTTCCAAGCTGGTGGGCACCGCTGCTCAAGTTCGGCTTTACCCTGTCCTACGTCGTGCTGGCGCCCTGGGTCGGTCCGCTCGCCGATGCCGTGCCCAAGGCCAGGCTCATGGCCTGGATGAATGGCGTCAAGGTTCTGGGTGTCCTGGGATTGCTGGTCGGCCTTCACCCCGTCCTGGCCTTCACCGTGGTCGGATTCGGCGCTGCCGCTTACGCCCCAGCCAAGTACGGACTCATCACCGAGATGGTGCCCGGCCATGCCCTGGTGCGGGCCAATGGCTGGATAGAAGTCACCGTGGTCGGCGCAGCCTTGCTGGGCACGGTGCTAGGCGGACTCCTGGTCAGCCCCTGGCTGCTGCAGCAGGCTTGGTTCCCGGATCTGGGCCATCAGTTCGGCGGTCTGCTGAGCCTGGCAGACGATCGCCTGGGTGGCAGCGAGCAGTTCCTTGGGGCATTGAGCGCATCGCTGGGTTTGCTGCTGGTCGTCTACGCGATTGCGGCGGCCTTCAACCTGAGAGTGCCGGACAGCGGTGCACGCTACGCACCGCTGCACTCCCTGCACCCGATCGCATTGACCCGCGACTTCTGGCGCACCCACCTCAGGCTGTGGCGCGATCCCCTGGGCGGCCTGTCCTTGGCGGTCACGACACTGTTCTGGGGCGTTGGCGCCACCCTGCAGTTCATCGTGCTGCGCTGGGCCGGCGAACGGCTGGCCCTTCCCCTGAGCCAGGCGGCCTACCTGCAGGGGGCCGTGGCCGTGGGCGTGGTGGCAGGGGCCTGGGCAGCGGGGCGCCTGATCCGCCTGGCCCAGGCACCTCGCCTCATCTGGCTGGGCGTGGCCCTGGGCCTGGCCATGCCGGTGGTGGCACAGACCCGCCAGTGGTGGCTGGCCGCGGCCATGCTGGCCGGCGTGGGCGCCATCGGCGGCCTGATGGTCGTGCCACTCAATGCCCTGCTCCAGACCCGCGGCCACGCCCTGCTGAGTGCAGGTCGCTCCATCGCCGTCCAGGGCTTCAATGAAAACGCCAGCATCCTGATCATGCTGGCGGCCTATTCCGGTCTCATCGCCCTGGATCTGCCCATTCTCGAGCTGATGACAGGCTTTGGCCTCTTCATCGCGGCCTTCAACCTCTGGCTGCTCTGGCGCCACCGCCACACCTGGCTCCGTCCCTTGCCCATCGAACACCCCGACTCTTCCTCATGAAAATCACCGTCATCGGCAGCGGCTATGTGGGCCTGGTCAGCGGCGCCTGTCTCGCCGACGTGGGCAACGACGTGCTCTGCCTGGACGTCGATCCGCGCAAGATTGCCACGCTAGAAGCCGGCGGCATCCCCATCCACGAGCCTGGGCTCGATGCCGTGGTCAGGCGCAACGTCGCCGCCGGCCGCCTGCACTTCACCACCGACATCACCCGGGCCGTGCACTTCGGCACCGTGCAGTTCATCGCCGTGGGCACGCCGCCGGATGAAGACGGTTCGGCCGACCTGCAATACGTGCTGGCAGCGGCCCGCAACATCGGCCGGCACATGACCGACCACAAGGTGGTAGAGGACAAGAGCACCGTGCCGGTGGGCACGGCCGACAAGGTCCGCGCCGCCATCGCCGAAGAGCTGGCAGCCCGTGGCGTGCAGGTGCCCTATGCCGTGGTCTCCAACCCCGAGTTCCTCAAGGAGGGGGCGGCGGTCGAGGACTTCATGAAGCCCGACCGCATCATCGTGGGGGCGGACGACGATGGCGCCATCAACCACATGCGCGCCATCGTGGCCGACCTGCTGGCGGCCGGCGCCACGGTCACGGCCTACGACCCTGTGGCCA
>JBJOKP010000252.1:0-4751 GCA_046046045.1 Pseudomonadota bacterium
CGGAAGGCCACGTGCACCCGCTTGAAGACCACGTCGGCCGGCAGCTTCTTGCTCCAGGTGCTGAGCGGGTGCTCGAACTCGTTGCAGTGCGGACAGCCGTACCAGAAGAACTCGATCAGCTCGATCTTGCCGGCAGGCACGCTGACCGGCACCGGCTGGGCCAGGGTGCGGTAATGCTTGCCCTCGACGAAGTTCTGCGCCAGGGCGGGGGAACCCAGGCCTGCCAGACCGGTCAGGCCGGTGGCGGTGGCGCCGGCCACGATGAAGTCACGACGATTCACGAATCTGCCTTTCTCTCGGTAGGGGGCGGGTCACACATTACCAGCCCGGAAGCAGCACCTGCGGCGCGCACCCTGCTTGGAGCCGCTGCCCGCCCCAGGGTTCAACGTGGCTGGGCCCGCATCACGGTGGCCTCGACATAACCGGCTGCCGTGGCCTGCTCACGCACGGCCTCGGCCTTGTCGCGGCTCTCGAACGGCCCCAGGCGCACCCGGAACACCGCCTTGCCGCTCTGCTCGCGCTCGCTCACCCGCGCCTCCAGGCCGTTGATGGCCAGCTTGGCACGCTGGGCCTCGGCATCTTCGCTGCGGGTATAGGCACCCACCTGGACAACGAACTGGCTGCCATCCACCGGGGTGATGGCCGAGGCAGCGGCGGCCGCTGCCGGCGGGGTGGTCGCTGTGGTGGCCGAGATGGTGGCCGGGGTCGGCACTGGTGCCGGTGTGGTCGCCGCGGACGCCGCCTCGCCCGGTCTGGCCTGGGGCTTGGCCAGCAGGGGTGCGTTGGGGTCCCAGTTGCGGTTCTTCTCGGCGTCGGCGGCCTCCTGGCCCTGGTTGCGCTGGGGCACCTTGTCGACGAAGGGCACGGGCACCTTGGTCACATAGATGGCCACGACCAGGGCCAGGGCCAGGCCGATCAGCACGCCCACGACCAGACCGATCGCGAAACCGCCGCGTTGCTGCTGCTTCTTCATCACTGGCTTGCCTGTCTAGGAATTGAGCGGTGGTGGGCGAGCGGCCTCACATGCGGGCCGGGGCAGACACCCCAAGCACCGCCAGGGCGTTGCGCAGCACCTGGGCGGTGGCGTCCAGCAGGGCCATGCGAGCGCGCATGGGCTCGGCCGCGCCGTCCAGGAACTTCACCGCGCCGTAGTAGCTGTGGTATAGCGAGGCCAGGTCGCGCAGGTAGAAGGCTACGTCATGCGGTGCCATGCCGGCAGCGGCGGCGCCCAGCATCTCGGGATAGGCGGCCAGCTTGTTCATGAGCGCGAACTCGGTCGGCTCGGTGAGCAGGCCGAGGTCGGCCGCGCCCAGCGTGGCAAGGTCGCCCTGGTGCTCCTCGACCCAGCGGCCGAGCACCGACTGGATGCGGGCATGCGCGTACTGCACGTAGTAGACCGGGTTCTCGTCGGTGGTCTTCACCGCCAGGTCGATGTCGAAGACGAACTCGGTGTCGGCCTTGCGGCTGAGCATGAAGAAGCGCACGGCGTCGCGGCCGGTCCACTCCACCAGGTCGCGCAGGGTGACGTAGCTGCCGGCGCGCTTGGAGATCTTGACCTCCTGGCCGCCCTTCATCACCGTGACCATCTTGTGCAGCACGTAGTCGGGGTAGCCCTCGGGCACACCGGCGCCGGCGGCCTGGATGCCGGCGCGCACGCGGGCGATGGTGCCGTGGTGGTCACCGCCCTGGATGTTGATGGCCTTGCCGTAGCCACGCTCGAACTTGGCCAGGTGGTAGGCCACGTCGGGCACGAAGTAGGTGAAGGTGCCGTCGGACTTGCGCATCACGCGGTCCTTGTCGTCGCCGTAGTCGGTGCTCCTCAGCCACAGCGCGCCGCCCTGCTCGTAGGTCTTGCCGGCGGCCACCAGGCGGCCCACGGCCTGCTCGACCCGGCCGCTGGTGTAGAGGCTGGATTCGAGGTAGTACTGGTCGAACTGCACGCCCAGGGCCTTCAGGTCCAGGTCCTGCTCGTGGCGCAGATAGGCCACGGCGAACTGGCGGATGCCGTCCAGGTCGTCCGGGTCGCCCGAGGCGGTGAAGGCGCGGTCGTCGGCGTGCACCGTCTTCCTGGCGGCGAAGTCGGCCGCCACGTCGGCGATGTAGTCGCCGTTGTAGGCCGACTCGGGCCAGGCGGCGTCGCCGGGCTTGAGGCCCTTGAGGCGCGCCTGCACCGAGCTGGCCAGGGTGGCGATCTGCACACCGGCGTCGTTGTAGTAGAACTCGCGGCTCACCGCCCAGCCCTGGCTGGCCAGCAGGTTGCAGATGGCGTCGCCCAGGCAGGCCTGGCGGGTGTGGCCGGTGTGCAGCGGGCCGGTCGGGTTGGCCGAGACGAACTCCACCAGCACCTGGCGGCTGGCCTGGGTGGGCTGCAGGCCAAAGCCGGCACCGGCGGCGCGGACCGCCGCCACCACCTGCTGGCGGGCGGCCGGCTGCAGGCGCAGGTTGATGAAGCCGGGGCCGGCGATCTCCATGCCGGCCACCCAGCGCTGCACCGCGGGCTGGGCCTGCAGGGCCTCGATCAGGGCCTGGGCGAGTTCACGCGGGTTCTTCTTCTGGCTGCGGGCCAGCTGCATGGCCGCGGTCACGGCCAGGTCACCATGGCTGGCCTGGCGCGGGCTTTCCAGCACTGCGGCGGGTGCGGCGCCAGGCGCCAGGATGTCCAGCGCGGCCTCGAGCGCCGCCTGGAGTTGCTCTTTCGCTTCGATCATTCAGGCATTCTAGTTAGGCGGCCCCGGCCAAGCGGCCTGCGCCTGTCCCCTGGGACAGGCCGCCCGGGCCGGCAAAAGCACCGTCCGGGCAGTGCACCTGAACCGATCCGGGGTAGGCACCGGGGCGAGAATGCGGGCGGAGTTTCTGCACCAGCATGGTCACCACCACCGAGCCCATCGACTTCGAACCCGGCCTGCCCGAGCGCATCGGCAAGTACCGGGTCATCCGCCAGCTGGGGGAAGGCACGACCAGCGAGGTCTTCCTGTGCCACGACCCCTTCCACGAGCGCGAGGTGGCCATCAAGCGGGTGCGCCCCAGCGCCCTGGCCGACAGCAACGAGGGCGGCACCTACGCGCGCTTCTTCGCCTCCGAGGCGGCGCTGGCCGGGCGGCTCAACCATCCCAACGTGGTGCAGATCTTCGACGCCGTACCCGACCCGGCCGGCCCCTACCTGGTGATGGAATACGTGGCTGGCACGACGCTGCGCACCTATTGCCAGGCCGGCCATCTGCTGCCGCTGGAGCAGATCGTCGAAATCGGCTTCAAGTGCGCCATGGCGCTCTCCTACTGCTACCGCCAGGGCCTGGTGCACCGCGACGTCAAGCCGGCCAACATCCTGGCGGTCGAACGCTCGGGCGTGGTCACCGACGTCAAGATCAGCGACTTCGGCAGCGCCCTCAACCTGGCGTCGGACGCCACCCAGATCCACCGCGTCGGCTCGCTGGCCTACATGTCGCCCGAGCAGCTCGACGGCAGCCTGCTCGACTGCCGGGCCGACATCTATTCGCTGGGCGCCGTGCTCTTCCACCTCATCGCCGGCCAGGCGCCCTTCGACGGGCCGAGCCAGGCCTCGGTGATGCACCAGATCTGCAACGTCGCCGCGCCCAGCCTGGTGGGCACGCGGGCCGGCGTGAGCGAGGCCCTGGACGAGGTGGTGCAGCACGCTCTGGCCAAGAAGGCCAAGTCGCGCTACCCCAGCTGGGACGCCTTCGGCGAGGCCCTGGCCAGCCTGATCACCAAGCATCACGTGCCGCGCGGGGCACTGCAGAACGTGCTCGATTCCGAGCGCTTCAACCTGCTGCGCGCCCTGGAGTTCTTCGCCGGCTTCGGCGATGTGGCGCTGTGGGAGGTGGTGCACCGGGCGCGCTGGCAGCGCTTTCCGGTCGGCCATGCGCTCTACACCAAGGGCGAGGAAGGCCGCACCTTCCACATCATCGCCAACGGCGCGGTCGAGGTGTACCGCGAGGGCCGCCGCGTGGCCCACCTGGGCTCGGGCACCTCGGTGGGCGAGATGGCCTACCTGGCGCCCAGCCCCGAGCTGCGCCGGCACAGCACCGACGTGATCGTGACCGAGGAGGCGACCACCATCTCCTTCACTCCCGACACCCTGGGCCGCCTCAGCCCGGCCTGCCGCCACCTCTTCGACGAAGCCTTCATCAAGGTGCTGGTGCGCCGCCTGCACGCGGCGCACGAGACCATGGCCCATCCGCGGCGCATCCTCTAGGTCTGTCCCGGGTAGGCGCAGGACAGGGCCAGGTGCCCCCTCGGCCCTGGGGAGACTCAGGGACTACCCCTGTCGGCCGCCCGCACAGGCCCCGGGACGGGCCTGATCGGCCTGGCCGGGGCGGCCCCCTACACTGCCCGCGGCCCGCACGCCGACCGGCACCGGGCCGCTCCACACACACCACGCGACCCGACCCGGAGTCCACACACCATGCGCACCTTTCTTGCCCTGATCGCCCTGCTCGCCTCCACCAGCCTCGTGCACGCCGCCACCTGCGAGGAGCAGGCCACCGAGAAGAAACTGGCCGGCGCCGCCAAGAACAGCTTCGTCAAGAAGTGCGAGAAGGACAGCCCGGCCGGCAAGGCCGCCGCCGAATGCGACGCCAAGGCGGCCGAGAAGAAGCTGGCCGGCGCGGCCAAGAACAGCTTCACCAAGAAGTGCGTGGCCGACGCCGGCGCTGCCAAGTGATGACACTGCGCTGATCCGCGACGGATCAGCCTGTCAGCCCGTCGCCACGGGCAACCCCTGCCACCGGCCC
>JBJOKP010000253.1:0-4738 GCA_046046045.1 Pseudomonadota bacterium
TGGCCTGGTAGCGCGCCAGGCGCGCGGGCTGGCCGCCCTGCTCGTCGAACTGGGCGATGGCCTCGGCCAGGGCCGCGACCACGTGGGTGGGCGGGGTGAAGCGCCACTGGCCGGTCCTGCCCATGTAGTCGTGCTGGTCGTACAGGTCCATGGCCAGCGACTGCGAGTTGCCCCGGCAGCCGGCCAGCACGGCCTGGCGGATGAAGACGAAGCCCATGCCGGGCACGCCTTCCAGGCACTTGCCGCTGGCGGCGATGAGGGCGTCGAACCGCACGCTGCGCGCGTCGATCGGCAGCGCGGCGAAGGAGCTCATGGCGTCGATGATCAGGCCCTTGCCATGGCGCTCGCACACGGCGGCGATCCCGGCCAGCGGGTTGAGCACGCCGGTACCGGTCTCGCAGTGGATCAGACCGACATGGGTGATGCTGGGGTCGGCGCGCAGGCGCTCTTCCAGCGCCGCGGGCGAGACGGCCTCGTCCTCGCCATGCGCGGCGATGGTCGTGCGCCGGCCCATCAGGCTGGCGACGCGGCCCAGGCGCTTGCAGTAGGCGCCGTTGTCCAGCACCAGCAGGTGGCCGTCACGCGGCACGACCGTGGCCACCGCGGCCTCGACCGAGAAGGTGCCGCTGCCCTGCAGGGGCACGACGACGTGGCTCGCCTCGCCGTGCACGATGGCCAGCAGCCGTGCGCGCACGCGGGCGGTCAGGGCGTTGAAATCGCTGTCCCACGAGCCCCAGTCGCGCAGCATGGCCTGCCTGGTGCGCAGCGTGGTGGTGAGCGGGCCGGGGGTGAGCAGGTAGGCGTCGGGCGTCGGGGTCGTCATGCGGAGGTCTCCGGCGGTATCTTGTTCGTGTGAGGCGGGGTGTACGCCAATGGGCGCCGATGGGCACCATCAGCACGAGCTGGCGTCAGGCCGGCGCACGCCAGGCTTGCCCGCGCTTGCCGACCCACCAGGCCAGGCCCATGAAGACCAGGCTGACCACGGTGGATGCGCCCGTGATCAGCACGGCCATGGCCGCGGCGGCGGCGTTCTCGCCCGACTCGTCGAGGTTGAGGATGGCGATGGCCGCCACCTTGGTCGCGGGCGAGTAGAGGAAGACCAGGGCCGAGATCGTCGTCATGGCGTTGACGAAGAAGTAGCGCGCGATGTCCACCAGCGCCGGCAGGCAGATCGGCAGGGTGACGCGCCAGAAGGTCTTGTAGAAGGGCACCTTGAGCGAGGCGGAGACGGCCTCGAATTCGGCATCCAGCGCCTTGAGCGCCGTGGTGGCCGTGAGGTGGCCGGTGGTGTAGAAGTGCGCGATGGTGCAGGCCACCAGCAGCGGCAGGGTCTGGTACAGGCCGTGCAGCGGGTTGGCAGGCAGGTTGAAGAAGAAGATGTAACCCAGGCCCAGCACCAGCCCCGGCACCGCCATGGGCAGGGTGCTGAGCAGGCGCAGCAGCGGGCGCAGCAGGTCGGCGCCCTTGGTCTTTTCCAGCAGGTAGGCGCCGCCGAAGACGATGGCCGTGCCGAACAGCGCCGTGCAGGCCGCGAGCTTGAGGCTGACGATGAAGGCATCACCCACCTCGGCGTCGACCAGGCCCAGCTGGTAGTGCGCCAGGCTGGGCGCGAGCTTGTAGGGCCAGAAGGTGGCGAAGCTGGCGAAGATGGCCATGCCCAGCATGGCCAGCATCAGGCAGCAGATCAGCGCGCCGTAGGCCGTCATGGCCGCGTCGAACCAGGGCGCACGCTTGGGGCGATAGGGCACGGCGCGTGCGCCCAGCATGGCGGTCTGCTTGCGCTGGACCGCCCAGTCGACCACGAAGGTGAGCAGCGCCGGCGTGAGCAGCAGCAGGCCGACCACGGCGCCGCGCTGGAAGTCCTGCTGGCCGATGACGAGCTTGAACACGTCGGTGGCCAGCATGTTGTAGTTGCCGCCGATGACCTTGGGGATGCCGAAGTCGGTCATCACCAGGGTGAAGCTGACCAGGGTGGCCGAGATCAGGCCGTACTTGGCGCCCGGCAGGGTGATGGTGAAGAACTTGCGCGCCGTGCTCGTGCCCAGGGCGTCGGCAGCCTCGTACAGGCGCGCATCGGCCAGGCCGAGCGCGCTGACCAGGATCATGAGCACGTGCGGGAAGGTGGCGAAACATTCGCCGATCACGATGCCGGGCGCGCCATAGATGTTGGCCAGGCCGAACCAGGCCAGCACGCCCTTGGCCGCGCCCTGGTTGCCGAACCAGTAGATCAGCGAGATGGCCGACAGCAGCGTGGGCGCCAGCAGCGGCACCAGCGCGATGGTGCGCTGCAGACCCTTGGCCGGCATGCAGCTGCGCGTGAGCGCGTAGGCAAAGCCGAAGGCCAGCGGCACGGTGATGAGCGTGGCCAGCACCGCCACGAACAGGCTGTGGCCGAGCGACTGCAGCAGCGCGGGCGACGCCAGGTAGCTCGTGAAGTTGCCCAGGCCGCTGAAATGGCCGGCCTTGTCCTCGAAGGCCAGCATGAGCATGGCCACCAGCGGCGCGGCCAGGAAGACCAGCAGTGCCAGCGTCACCAGCGCCAGACCGGCGTGAGCGATGCGTTCGCTCCAGTGCACGCGTTGCCGCGGCGCGGTTGACGCGACAGGCAGGTGGGCGGCAGGCAGCACGGCGGACATCGCTGGTCCCCGCCTCAGAACAGCCGCATGCGCTCGGCCGGCACGCGCAGGGCCAGGCGGCTGCCTTCGGCCAGCGACTGCTCGGCCAGGTAGTTGAGCGAGAGGTAGACCGTGAGCGCCTGCGCCGGCATGGACGGCGCCCTGACCTTCACCAGGCAATAGGAGCCGAGGAACTCGATCTTGTCGATCGCGGCGTCGAACACGTTGGCGTCGCCCGGGGCGATGGGGCGGGCGAGCACGTCCTCGGGACGCAGGTAGACCTTCACGTCGCGCGCCGCGGCGGTGTCGTGCTCGCACACGAAGATCTGCTCGCCGATCGCCAGCCGGCCGCCGGGCTGCAGCTGCCCGGCCAGCACGTTGATCTTGCCGACGAAGTCCGCCACGAAGGGCGTGGCCGGGTCGCGGTAGACCGAGAGCGGCGTGCCGACCTGCTCGATCACGCCGTGGTTCATGACGACGATGCGGTCGGCCACGGCCAGGGCTTCCTCCTGGTCGTGGGTGACCATGATGGTGGTCACGCCCAGCAGGCTCTGCAGCTTGCGGATCTCGGCGCGCAGGCGCACGCGTTCCAGCGCGTCCAGGGCGGAGAGCGGTTCGTCCAGCAGCAGCAGGCCAGGCTTCGTTGCCAGCGCACGCGCCAGCGCGATGCGCTGCTGCTGGCCGCCGGAGAGCTGGGCCGGGTACTTGGCGGCGCTGCCGGGCAGGCCGACGAGGGTGAGCAGCTCGTCGACCCGCGCGGCGATCTCGGCCCGCGGCCGGCGCCGGTTCACCAGGCCGTAGGCGACGTTGTCGGCGATGGTGAGGTTGGGAAACAGCGCATAGCTCTGGAACACGATGCCGTAGTCGCGCCCGGCCGGAGGCTCGCGCGAGATGTCGCGCCCGGCCTGCACGACGCTGCCGGCGCTCTGCTGCTCCAGGCCCGCGATGATGCGCAGCAGCGTGGTCTTGCCGCAGCCCGAGGGGCCGAGGAAACACACGAACTCGCCCTGGGCCACCGCCAGATCGACGCCGCGCAGGGCGGTGAAGCCGCCGAAGTGCTTGGCCACCCCGGACAGCTGCAGATAGGGCGTCGGGGAGGCTGAGGTGGAGGTCGGGTTCGTCGCTGACGCCATGGGCTCGGGCCGTGTGCTGCTGGGCGGGCCCGGCCGCTGGCCTGGGCCCGGACGGTGATGCTTATTTCTTCGGCTCGGACTTGGCGTTGTAGCGCTTGTCCCATTCGGCCAGGATGGCCTCGCGGTGGTCGGCGGCCCACTGGAAGTCCATCTTCACCAGGCGCGCCTCGTAGTCGGCCGGCACGTTGGGCAGCGGCGCGGCCGCGCCGGGCACGGCGGTGATGGCGAAGTTCTTGCCGTACAGCGCCATGGCATCCTTGCTGCTGGCCCAGTCGGCCAGCTTCTTGACCGCGTCGAGCTTCTTCGTGCCCTTGTGGATGGCGAAGGCTTCCAGATCCCAGCCCAGGCCTTCCTTGGGGAAGACCAGGTCGATCGGGCCGCCCTTGGCCTTGATGGTATTGGCGCGGTACTCGAAGCTGATGCCGATCACCGTCTCGCCATTGCCGGCCATCACGCAGGGCTTGGAGCCCGAGTGGGTGTACTGCATGATGTTCTCGTGCAGGCCGTCCATGAACTTCCAGCCGCCGCCCTTGCCGCCTTCGTCGCCGAACAGGGTCAACCAGGCGGTGACGTCGAAGTAGCCCGTGCCTGACGAGGCCGGGTTGGGCATGACGATCTGGCCCTTGTAGACCGGCTTGGTCAGGTCCTGCCAGCTCACGGGCTTGGGGATGTTCTTCTTGGCGGCCTCGACGGTGTTGAAGCACACGGTGGCGCCCCACACGTCCATGCCGAACCAGGCCGGCGGGCTCTTCCTGTCCTTGTACTGGGCCGAGATGGCGGCCAGGTTGGCCGGCGCATAGGGTTCGAGCATGCCGTTGCTGTTGAGCAGGGCCAGGCTCGATGCCGCCACGCCCATCACCGCATCGGCCTGCGGGTTGGCCTTCTCGGCCAGCAGCTTGGCGGTGATGACGCCGGTGGAGTCACGCACCCACTTGATCTCGACGTCGGGCACGGCCTTGGCGAAGCCGGCCTCGTAGGCCTTGAGCTGGT
>JBJOKP010000254.1:0-4727 GCA_046046045.1 Pseudomonadota bacterium
ATCTCTCGTCGTGCCTATGCCGAGATCTTCGGCCCCACCGTGGGCGACCGCCTGCGCCTGGCCGACACCGAACTCATCCTCGAGGTGGAGCAGGACTACACCCTGCGCGCCGGCGGCTACGGCGAGGAGGTGAAGTTCGGCGGCGGCAAGACCATCCGCGACGGCATGGGCCAGGGCCAGCGCGCCAATGGCCCGGGGCCGGGTGATGCGGTGGACTGCGTCATCACCAACGCCCTCATCGTCGACCACTGGGGCATCGTCAAGGCCGACATCGGCCTGCGCGGCCAGCGCATCGCCGCCATCGGCAAGGCCGGCAACCCCGACGTGCAGCCGGGCGTGGACATCGTCATCGGCCCGGGCACCGAGGTGATCGCGGCCGAGGGGCTGATCGTCACCGCCGGTGCCATCGACACCCACATCCACTTCATCTGCCCCCAGCAGATCGAGGAGGCCCTGGCCAGCGGCGTCACCACCATGATCGGCGGCGGCACGGGCCCGGCCACCGGCACCTTCGCCACCACCTGCACGCCCGGGCCCGAGAACATCGCCCGCATGCTGCAGGCGGCCGAGGCCTTCCCGATGAACCTGGGCTTCCTCGGCAAGGGCAACGCCAGCCGGCCAGAGGCGCTGCGCCAGCAGGTCGATGCCGGCGCCATCGGCCTCAAGCTGCACGAAGACTGGGGCACCACGCCCGCGGCCATCGACAACTGCCTGGCGGTGGCCGAAGAGACCGACGTGCAGGTGGCCATCCACACCGACACGCTCAACGAGAGCGGCTTCGTGGAGGACACCATCGCCGCCTTCAAGGGCCGCACCATCCACAGCTTCCACACCGAGGGCGCGGGCGGCGGCCACGCGCCCGACATCATGAAGGTGGTGGGTGAGGCCAACGTGCTGCCCTCCTCCACCAACCCCACGCGGCCCTACACCATCAACACGCTGGACGAACACGTCGACATGCTGATGGTCTGCCACCACCTCGATGCCAGCATCGCCGAGGACCTGGCCTTTGCCGAAAGCCGCATCCGCCGCGAGACCATCGCGGCCGAGGACATCCTGCACGACCTCGGCGCCATCAGCATGTTCTCGTCCGACAGCCAGGCCATGGGCCGCGTCGGCGAGGTCGTCATCCGCTGCTGGCAGACGGCGCACAAGATGAAGGTGCAGCGCGGTGGCCTGCCGGGTGATGGCGCCCGCAACGACAACGCCCGCATCAAGCGCTACGTCGCCAAGCTGTCCATCAACCCGGCGCTGGCCCACGGCGTGAGCCACGAGGTGGGCAGCATCGAGGTCGGCAAGTGGGCCGACCTGGTGTTCTGGAAGCCGGCCTTCTTCGGCGTCAAGCCCAGCCTGGTGATGAAGGGCGGCTTCATCGCCATGGCCGCCATGGGCGACCCCAACGCCAGCATCCCCACGCCCCAGCCGGTGCACTACCGGCCGCAGTTCGGCGCCTTCGGCGGCGCGCTCACCCGCGGCTCGCTGACCTTCGTCTCGCAGGCCGCCCAGGCCGAAGGCCTGGCCCAGACCCTGGGCCTGCGCAAGACCATCGCCAGCGTGCGCGGCTGCCGCACGGTGAAGAAGGCCGACATGGTCCACAACGCCTACGCGCCGGTGATGGAGATCGACGCCCAGACCTATGCCGTGCGCGCCGATGGCCAGTTGCTCACCTGCGAACCGGCCACGGTGCTGCCCATGGCGCAGCGCTATTTCCTCTTCTAGCATCGCCGGGCCGACCGTCATCCCGGCCCGACCATGACCGACCTGCTGCCGCCCCTGCCCCTGCTCATCGCCTTTCTGGGCGCCAGCCTGCTGCTGGCGCTCACGCCCGGGCCGGGTGTGCTCTACATCGTTGCCCGCACCCTGGCCCAGGGCCGGGCCGGCGGCCTGGCCTCGGTGGCCGGCGTGGGCCTCGGCAACTTTCTCAACGCCCTGCTGGCGGCCTTTGGCGTGGCCGCCATCCTGGCCGTGTCGGCCCTGGCCTTCACCGTGCTGAAGTGGGCCGGCGCGGCCTACCTGATCTGGCTGGGCGTGCAGCAATGGCGCAGCGCCAGCCAGGGCAGCGAGGCGCTCGATGCCCGCCAGGTGCAGGTCGAGCGGGCCAGCCCGGCCGCCATCCTGCGCCAGGGCATCGTGGTCTCGCTGCTCAACCCCAAGACCACCCTCTTCTTCGCCGCCTTCCTGCCGCAGTTCATCTCGGGCCATGGCCTGGCCGCGGTGAGCCAGACCGTCAGCCTGGGCGCCCTCTTCGTGGCCATCGCGGCCTGCACCGACACGGCCTATGTGCTGCTGGCCGCCTGGGTGGCGCCGCGCCTCTCGCAGGCCCGCTCGGCGCGGGCCTGGGGCCAGCGTGCGGCAGGCACGGCCTTCATCGGCCTGGGCCTGCTCACGGCCCTGGGCGGACGGAAATAGCCGGCAGGCCCGGGCCGGCCGCCCCGGCGTCCGATCCCAAGCCGATCGACGCATCGCCAGGCAGGACGGTCAGCAGGCCCTGAGCCTGCTCCGCCGACCAGCCCAGCGCCGCCCAGGCCGGCCCGGGCAGGGCCTCGATCACCCTGGGCGACGCTGCCGGGCCGTCCGCGGCCAGCGCCGGCAGTTCCAGCCGCCAGGCATGCAGCCACAGTCGGGCCTGGCCCAGCCAGGCGGCCACGGCGCGGTTGTGGGCACCCTTGCCATGGGTGCTGTCGCCCACCAGGGGATGGGCAATGTGCTTGAAGTGGCGGCGGATCTGGTGGCGCCGGCCGCTGGCCGGTGCGACCAGCATCAGGGCGTAGCGGCTGCTGGGATGGCGCCCGTCCGGAAAGGGCCATTCATGGCAGGCCAGGCGCCGGTAGTGGGTGAGCGCCGCCAGGCGGGGCTGGCCGGCCGAGGGCAGCTCGGGGTCGCGGGCCAGGGCCTGGTCGATCGCCCCGGCCTCGGGCGGCCAGCCGCGCACCAGGGCCAGGTAGTGCTTCTTCACCCGCCCGGCCTCGAAGGCCGCGCCCAGCTCACGCACCACCGCGGCGCTGCGGCCGAAGGCCAGCACGCCCGAGGTGGCCTTGTCCAGCCGGTGCAGGGGCCACAGGCGCAGGCCGGTCTGAGCCTGCAGCAGGTCCAGGGCATTGCGGTCTTCCTGGGCATCCAGCATCGTGCGGTGCACCAGCAGCCCGGCCGGCTTGGCGATGACCAGCAGGTGGTCGTCCTGGTGCAGGATGGGCAGGTCATCCGCCGGGGCGGTGGGGTTCATGGCTGGATTGGGCTGGGCAAGGCGTGAACAGCGACCGACATGAAGCGGACTTCAGGATCGCGGCCTCGATTGGGTCAAATCCAGGCCGGGAGGGCCCCGCTAGTCTGCCGTGACCGGCGTCACGTCATGATCCACCTCGACCTGCCCACCCTCCTGCTGCTGGCATCGTCCTTCAGCCTCGCCACCGGCCTGGGCCTGTGGGTGCTGGCGCGCACCATGCGCGAGGAATCCTGGCCGCGCACCTGGGCGGCCGCCTCCCTGGCCGTGGCCCTGGCCTATGTGTTCATCCTGCTGCGCAAGGCGGTGCCCGCCGGCCTGGGCGTGGTGGCTGCCAACACCTGCTGGGTCTGGGGCATCGCCCATGCCCACCAGGGCACCATGGCCTACCTCGGCCGGCCGGTCCGACCGGGCATCGATCACGCTGCCGCCGGCCTGACCCTGCTGAGCTCGCTGGCCTTCACACTGGTCTGGCCCCTTCCCCTGTGGCGCATCCTGGTGGTGACCCTGCTGGCCGTGGCCTTCCTGGCCCGCAGCGCCCTGCTGCTGCTGCGCCAGGCCCAGGCCGAGGCGCCGATGCGCAGCCTGAACCGCCTGGTGGGAATCGGCCATGCGGGCGTGGCCGGGCTGTTTGCCCTGCGCCTGCTGCTGCTGCCGCTGAGCGCCCTGACGCTCACGCCAGGCAGTACGCCCGGCGACCTGCTCATGGCGGCCTTCTCGGCCATCGTGGTGCTGCACCTGGCGGTCTTCGTCGGCCAGGCCCTGCTGGTGGCCGGGCGCCGCCATGTCACCCTGATGGACAGCGAGGCCCGTCTGCGCCATGCCATGGCCGCCGCCCGCCAGGCCTGGTTCGACATCGACCTGCGCACCGGCCTGGCCGAGGCCAGCCCGCAGTACCCGGCCCTGCTGGAGCGCCGAGGCGCCTTGGCCCAGGGCCCCTCGGCCTTCAGCGACTGGCTGGCCATCGTGCACCCCGACGATCGCGCCTATCTGCAGCAGCATTTCGAGGCCATGGTGGCCGGGCGCAACCAGGGTGGCGTGGACTACCGCACCCGCACCGACGCCGGTGATTGGCGCTGGTTCCACAGTCTGGGCGCGGTCTCGCTTCGCGACGAGGCCGGGCGGCCGCTGCGCGTCACCGGCGTGCACATGGACATCACCGGGCGCAAGCAGGTCGAGCAGGCCCTGCGCGACAGCGAGGACGAGCTGCGCGAGCATGCCGCCGCCCTGCAATTGCGCGAGGCCGAGCTGACCCGCCACCGCGGCCATCTGGAGGAGCTGGTGGCCGAACGCACGGCCGAGCTCTCCCGCGCCAAGGACGCCGCCGAGGCCGCCAGCCTGGCCAAGAGCACCTTCCTGGCCAATGTCAGCCACGAGATCCGCACGCCGCTCAACGCCATCACCGGCATGGCCTACCTGATCCGTCGCGACGGCCTGGCCGGGCGCCAGCAGGAGCGGCTAGACCGCATCGTCAGCGCCGGCGACCACCTGCTCTCCATCCTCAATG
>JBJOKP010000255.1:0-4715 GCA_046046045.1 Pseudomonadota bacterium
GGCAAACGGCAGCAGCGGCCGCGAGGTCAGCGCAGCTTCGTCTGCTGCCGACGGCGCTGCCACAGCGCCACGATCGTGAGCGTGGTGCCCATGACGAGGAAGGACACCACGGTGGTCACCGTGCCCAAGGCATAGATCACGGGCGTGGTGACCGTGGTGGTCAGGCCCTGCAGCTCCAGCGGCAGGGTGTTGAAGTCGCCCATGGCCTGCGAGCTGCGGGCGATCTCGTCCCAGCTCAGGGTGAAGCCAAACATGGCGATGCCCACCAGGCTCGGGCCGATGAGCGGCAGCACCACATGCTGCAGGGTCTGCCAGGGCGTGGCGCCCAGGTCGCGCGCGGCCTCTTCATACGCGCTGTTGAAGCGGTTGAAGACGGCGAACATGATCAGCAGGCCAAAGGGCAGCGTCCAGGTCAGCTGCGCGCCCAGGCCCGAGGTGTAGGTGCCGAGCAGCGTGGTGTAGCCCTCGGCGACAGTGGGCATGTGGGCCTCCAGCCAGGCCTTGAGGCCGGTGTCCATGAGCCGGAACATCAGGCCGATGCCCAGCGACACGATGATGCTGGGCATGATGAGGCTGGCCACCACGATGTAGAACAGCACGCTGCCGCCCGGCAGCTTCTTGCGGTAGGCCAGGCCGGCGAGCAGCGAGCACCCCACGGTGAAGATCATCACCACGCTGCCCAGGGCGAGCGAGCGGCGGAAGGCGCCGGCAATGTCCACCGTGCCGATGCCCTCCCACAGTTTGGCGAACCAGTGCAGCGACACGCCGCGCAGCGGGAAGGTCAGTCCGCCCTCCGGCCCCTGGAAGCTCAGCACGAAGATGGCGAACATCGGGCCGTAGAGAAACAGCACGAAGGCGGCGAAGAACAGGGCCAGCAGCCAGAAGCTGGCCGGGCGCGGGGTGCGGCGGGCGGCCATGGTCAGAGTTCCTTCCGGAGGTCGACCAGGCGCATGAGCGCCACGATCATCAGGAGGACCACCGCCAGCAGTACCACCGCGTTGGCCGCCGCCGCCGGGAACTGCAGCACCCCGGCCTGCGTCTGGATCACCTTGCCGACCGAGGCGATCTGCTGGCCGCCCATCACGCCCACCGTGACGAAGTCGCCCATCACCAGCGCGACGACGAAGATGGAGCCGATGACGATGCCGGTCTTGCACAGCGGCAGCACCACGTGCAGCACCGTCTGCCAGGGCCTGGCGCCGGCGTCGCGCGCCGCCTCGATGAGCGAGCGGTCGATGCGCATCATCGAGTTGAAGATGGGCACGATCATGAACATGGTGTACAGGTGCACGAAGGCCAGCACCACCGAGAAGCGCGAGAACAGCAGCCACTCCTGCGGCTGGCTCGCCAGGCCGGTGGCGAGCAGGGCATCGTTGACCAGGCCGTTGCGCCCGAGCAGCGGGATCCACGAGATCATGCGGATGACGTTGCTGGTCCAGAAGGGCACGGTGCAGACGATGAAGAGCACCGTCTGCATGAGCGTGCTCTTGACGTGGAAAGCCAGGAAATAGGCCACCGTGAAGCCCAGCACCAGGGTGATGAGCCAGGTGATGACGCTCAGCTGCAGCGTCGAGGCATAGGTCTTGAGCATCACGCAGGCATCGTCGGGCGCGCCGCAGTTGCCGATGATGTCCTTGTAGCTCTGCAGCGTGAAGGCCGGGATGAGCTCGTAGTCGGTCGCCGTCCAGAAGCTCACCATCAGGATGAGCCCGAGCGGCACGATGAAGAAGACGAGGAAGACCGCCGCCAGCGGTGCGGCTTGCAGCCAGGAGATGAGATTGCGGCGAGCGGTCTTCGAGGTCATGTCGTCAGGTCAGCGAGGAATAAAGGTTGAGGCGCTCACGCGGCCACGAACTCATTCCATTTTTGGACCATGTAGACGTTCTCGTCCATGATGGCGTTCCAGCAGGCGATGCCGCCCATGCGCGACTCGTAGCTGCCGCCGTCGCGCACCGAGCCGGCCTTGGCCAGCAGGTCGCCGTTGGGGCTCTTGATGTCCTGCGTGGCCGCCTTGCCTTCCATCCAGTAGGCCCACTCGTAGGCTTCCATCTTGGCCTTGGCGGTCTCCAGCACGGCGCTGTAGTAGCCCTGGCGGTTGAGGTAGGCGCCGGCCCAGCCGTCCAGGAACCAGTTGATGAACTCGTAGGCCGCGTCGGCCTTCTTGCCCGCCAGGCCCTTG
This sequence comes from Pseudomonadota bacterium, assembly GCA_046046045.1. GTDB lineage: Bacteria > Pseudomonadota > Gammaproteobacteria > Burkholderiales > Burkholderiaceae_C > Sphaerotilus. The sequence goes on from JBJOKP010000255.1 coordinate 2,180, forward strand.
GGGATGCCGAAGCCGGCGGCCCAGGCGCGGTAACCTTCCTTCAGCGGCTGGAAGGTGCAGGCGATGCCCTTGGTGCGCACCGCCGTGACGGCCGGGCTCCACATCGACTGGATCACCACCTCGCCCGAGGCCATCAGGTTGACCGACTCGTTGAAGTCCTTCCACAGGGCGCGGAACTGGCCGGCCTTCTTGGCCTCGATCAGCGTCTTGATGGTGAGGTCGATCTCCTTCCTGGTCATGTTGCCCTTGTCGGGGTACTTGTACAGGCCGGCCGCCTCGACCACCATGGCCGCGTCCATGATGCCGATCGAGGGAATGTTGAGGATGGCGGCCTTGCCCTTGAACTCGGGGTTGAGCAGCTCCTTCCAGCTCTCGATCGGGCGCTTGATCAGGTCGGGGCGGATGCCCAGGGTGTCGGCGTTGTAGACCGTCGGGATCAGGGTCATGAAACGCGTCGGGTCCTTGGCGAAGGCCTTGGCGTCGGGCTTGTCCAGGTACATCACCTTCTTGGGCGCGGTGCCCTGGTCGCCCACCTTCTTGCCGGCTACCTCGCCCTTGGTGAACAGCGTGGTGATCTTGTCGGCGTTCTTGATGCGCCTGGTGTCGATGCCCTGCAGATTGCCCGTGGGGATGATCTTCTTGAGCGAGAAGTATTCGGTGTCGATCAGGTCGAAGCTGTTGGGCGCGGTGACGGCGCGCTTGGTGACGTCGTCGGTGGTGACGGCGACGTACTGGATCTTGATGCCGGTGTCGGCCTCGAACTTCTCGGCGATGGCCTTGTCCTGGTTCACCGCCGTGCCCAGGTAGCGCAGGGTGATCTTCTCCTGCGCGTGCACGAAGGGGAAACCCATGAGGCCGGTGGCGGCCACGCCGGCGGCACCGGCCGTCTTCAGGAAGCCGCGCCGCGCGCTGGTGTTTTCGCTACTGCTGCTGTAGGCAGCGGTGGCGGCCGGCGCGGTGCTGGCGGACGTGTCGAGGTTCAGGGCAGTCTCTTTGTCGGTGTTCATCGGCATGCTCCGGGGTCAGGGATGGATCGAGGGCAGGGGAAAACAGACGTTCAGGCCGCCAGGGCGTGCGCGTCCTGGGCCCACCAGCGCATGGCCACGCGCTGGCCGGGTTCGTAGGGCGCGGCGTAGAAGGTGTTGTCGGGCAGCACGGCGACGAAGCGGCCGGGGGCGTCGGCGTCCGGGTCACCGGCCGCGGCGGCGCTGTCGGCGACCCGATCCGCCACGAGATGCACCTGCACGCTCGATCCCTGGTATTCGATGGCCGCCACGCTCACCAGCGGCTCGCCGGGGTCGGGCCGGACGGCCAGGGTGATGCGGTCGCTGCGCACCGCCACCTTGCCGGCCGGTGTGTCGATGACGTTGTGCGAGCCGATGAAACGCGCCACGAATTCGGTGCGCGGCTGCTCGAAGACCTCGCGCGCCGTGCCCTGCTGCTCGATGCGGCCGTGGTTCATCACCACCACCAGATCGGCCAGTGCCATGGCCTCTTCCTGCGAGTGCGTGACGTGCACGAAGGTCATGCCCAGGTCACGGTGCCAGCGCTGCAGCTCGGCGCGCATCTTGATGCGCAGGAAGGGGTCGAGGGCTGACAGCGGCTCGTCGAGCAGCAGCACGCTGGGCTGCATCATGAGTGCCCGCGCCAGTGCCACGCGCTGCTGCTGGCCGCCCGACAGGGCGGCGGGCAGGCGCTGCGCATAAGGCTCCATGGCGACGAGCTTGAGCAGTTCCATCGCACGGGCCTGGCGCTCGGCCTTGCCCTGGCCCTTCATGCGCGCGCTGAAGGCCACGTTGTCCAGCACATTCAGGTGCGGGAACAGCGCGTAGCTCTGGAACATCATGGCCGTGCCGCGTTCGGCCGGCGACAGGTGCGTGATCTCGCGCGCGCCGAGCAGCACCTTGCCGTCGGTCGGCTCCTCGTGGCCGGCGATCATGCGCAGCGTGGAGGTCTTGCCGCAGCCCGAGGGGCCGAGCAGGCAGCAGTAGGCGCCGCCGGCGATCTTCAGGGCGATGCCCGCCACGGCGACCGAGTCGCCGTAATGCTTGCTGAGCTGGATGAGTTCGAGGTGGCCGCTGGACATGCGGGCGGCATACGCAAGCGATGTGCCATTCGTCACGCGGGCGGGCGCGTGAATTGCACGGCGGTGCTCACCCTGGGGCTGGCGCTGCGCCAGCGCGGGGCCCGCCCCTCGCCCCGGCCTGTCTCGTGCACGGTCGCGGGGCCGGGGTGCCGGCATCGGCACTGCGCTGGTGCATCCAGAACGAGAACAGAGACCCTGACCACATGAAGCTGCTCGTCCTCAACCCCAACACCAGCGCCGCCATGACGGCCGGGATCGCCGCCGCCGCCCGCGCCGTGGCCGCCCCGGGCACCGAGGTGATCGCCGCCCAGCCGAGCTTCGGGCCGCTGTCCATCGAAGGCCAGTTCGACGAGGCCATCGCCGCCGCCGGCGTGGCCGAGCAGATGCGCCTGCACGCCGGGCGCATCGACGCCGCGGTGATCGCCTGTTTCGGCGACCCGGGCCTGGACG
>JBJOKP010000256.1:0-4714 GCA_046046045.1 Pseudomonadota bacterium
GACGCCCCGCCCCCGGTGCGGCTCTACCAGCCCGGCTCCTGGGGCCCCAAGTCCATCCACCAGCTCATCGCCCCCCACGCCTGGCGCCTGCCCTTCGAGCGCACCTGGCGCTCGCCCAATCAGGAGGGGGGCTGAGCCACTTGAAACCTGCATGACCAGCATCAGTGGTGGCAAAATTGCCACCACATCACCATGGATCATCTTGTCGTCATCGACACCAACGTCTTCGTGTCAGCCTGCCTGGGCAGCGGGCCGGCGAATGACGTCTTGCGCACCTGTCTGCAAGGCAGGTGTACGCCGCTGATGGGCGCGGCGTTGTTCGCTGAATACGAGGACGTGCTGCAGCGTGACCACTGGGCCAGAGCGTCGCCCCTCAATTCCGCCGAGCGAGAGCGCCTGTTCGAGATCTTCCTGAGCCGCTGCCGTTGGACCCGCGTCTATTTCGGCTGGCGGCCCAACCTGCCGGACGAAGCCGACAACCACCTCATCGAACTGGCCATCGCGGGCGGGGCCAGCCACATCGTCACCCGCAACCTGCGCGACCTGGCCCGGGGCGAACTCCGGTTCGAGCATCTGCGCATCCTGGACCCACTCAGTTTTCTGAAGGAGAACGCCACATGGGCGCCCTGACCCTGCGCATACCCGACGACAAGCACCAGCGCCTGCGCGCCATGGCCCAGAGCCGGCAGACCACGGTCAACCGCCTGCTCGACGACATGACAACCATGATGCTGGTGGAATTCGACGCCGAAACCCGCTTCAAGCTGCAGGCCGCACGCGGCGCGGGCGCCGAGGCTGAAGGTCTGGCTCTGCTGGACAAGGTTGCCGCCGCAGGCCCGGCGCCATCCGATCCCGATTGATCTGAAGAAGGTATTGGCTCGATCGGGATTCAGCGAGCCGCCGGCGCCCTCCCCGCCCATTCGCCGCGATGGCCGAACCACCCGGCCCGCCTCAATGCCTGATCTTGTACCCGCTCGCCAGCAGGCGCAGGGCGATGGTGGAGACGAGCACGCAGGCGCTGCCCACCACGGCCAGGCTGATCCAGGGCGAGACATCACCCGTGCCGAAGAAGCCGTGGCGGAAGCCGTCGATCATGTAGAAGAAGGGGTTGAGGTGGCTCACCGCCTGCCACACCGGCGGCAGCGTCTTGATGGAATAGAAGACGCCGGCCAGGAAGGTCATGGGCATGACGATGAAGTTCTGGAAGGCTGCCATCTGGTCGAACTTCTCGGCCCACAGGCCGGCGATCAGGCCCAGGCTGCCCATCAGCACCGAGCCGAGCACGGCGAAGACGATGGCCCAGTGCGGCGCCGCCAGGCCGGGCGGCGAGAACCACACGGTGACGAGGAAGACCCCCAGGCCCACGGTCAGCCCGCGCACCATCGAGGCGCCCACGTAGGCCACGTACCAGGCCCGGTGCGAGAGGGGGGTGACCAGCAGGAACACCAGGTTGCCGGTGATCTTGCTCTGGATGAGGCTGGAACTGGTGTTGGCGAAGGCGTTCTGCAGCACGCTCATCATCACCAGGCCAGGGATGAGGAAGGCGGTGTAGCTGACCTGGTCGTAGACCTTCACGTGGTCTTCGAGCACATGGCCGAAGATCATCAGGTAGAGCACGGCGGTGAGCACCGGCGCGCCCACGGTCTGGAAGCTCACCTTCCAGAAGCGCAGCACCTCCTTGTAGAAGAGCGTGCCGGCGCCGGTGAGGCTGTGCGGCCTGGGCGCGGTCTTGTCGAGGGGCACGGCCGATGCGGCCGGTTCGAGGGCGCTCATGCGGCACTCCCCAGCGGAGCGGGCTGGCTGGTCTGGGCGCCCTGCATGATTTCGAGGAACACGTCCTCCAGGTCGGCGCGGCCGATCTCGAGGTCTTCCACCTTCACGGCGGCGGCGCGCAGCGTGGCCAGGATGGCCTCGACCTCGGCGGCGTCGTGCGCCTTCACCTGGGCGATGCGGCCGGTGACGCGCGCCTGCGCCGCCAGCGAGGGCGGCAGGGCCTGGTCGGTCTTGAAACGCAGCATGGTCGAGGCCCGGCCCGAGAGCAGGGCCGAGGTGGAATCCAGCGCCACGATGCGGCCCTGCTTGAGCATGGCGATGCGGCCGCACAAGGCCTCGGCCTCTTCCAGGTAATGGGTGGTGAGCAGGACGGTGTGGCCCTCGCGGTTGAGGCGGGCGATGAACTGCCACAGCGTCTGGCGCAGTTCCACGTCCACCCCGGCGGTCGGCTCGTCCAGCACGATCACCGGCGGGCGATGCACCAGGGCCTGGGCCACCAGCACTCGGCGCTTCATGCCACCGCTGAGCTGGCGCATGTTGGCGCCGGCCTTGTCGGCCAGGCCCAGGCTTTCGAGCAGCTCGTCGATCCAGGCCTCGTTGCCCTGCACGCCGAAGTAGCCGCTCTGGATGCGCAGGGTCTCGCGCACGCTGAAGAAGGGGTCGAACACCAGCTCCTGCGGCACGATGCCCAGGGCGCGGCGGGCGGCGGCGTAGTCCTTCACCACGTCGTGCCCGTGCACCTGCACCGAGCCTTCGGTGGCGCGGGCCAGGCCGGCCAGGATGCTGATGAGCGTGGTCTTGCCCGCGCCATTGGGGCCGAGCAGGCCGAAGAATTCGCCCGGGGCGATGTCCAGGCTCACGTCGTCGAGGGCGCGGAACTCCCCGCGTGCGCCGCGATAGAGCTTGCCCAGGTGGCGGATGCTGACCGCCGGGGGGGTGGCGCCGGCGCTGGATGACGCTGGATGTGGGAGCCCGGGATGTGGGGACGCGGAAGGAGCCATGAAATCGTGAAGCTGGGCAGCGGACCTGGGACAGGCACCAGGCCGGGAAGGATCCCCGGGCAGACCCTGGGCATCAAGCGGCCGCCGATTGTAGGAAGCCCCCCCTGACCCTGCACGGCCGCGCCCGGCCCCCTGTTTTCCCCCTCCCCAAGGCCGGGAGGCGCTGCTAGGGTGAGCTCATGCCCCGCTCGGCCAGCCCTCGCAGCGACTCTGGATTGCCGCCCCAGGGTCGCCCTGCCGGCCTGCCGGAGGCAGTGCCACTGGCACCCGCCGGCGCCCGCCACCGCACGGGCAAGACGGCCGAGCGCATCCTGGTCACGGCCCTGGACCTCTTCAACCGCCGCGGCGAACCCCAGGTCTCCACCACGCTGATCGCCGCCGAGCTGGACATCAGCCCGGGCAACCTCTACTACCACTACCCGGCCAAGGACACCCTGGTCAACGCCCTGCTGGCCCGCTACGAGGCCGAACTGGACGCCAGCCTGGCGCGGGCCACCATGGCCGCCACGGTCGCGGCCAGCGCCCAGGCCGGCGATGGCGGCGGCACCGACCCGCTCGGCCAGCTGCTGGGCGAACTGCTCACCCTGGGCTGGCGCTACCGCTTCCTCTTCCGCGACCTGAACGACCTGCTGGCCCGCAACCGCGTGCTGGAAACCCGCTGCCAGGCCGCCCTGGCCCGCCAGGACCAAACCCTGCGCGACCATGTCAGCCACCGCGCCCGCCGCCTGGGCCAGCCCCTGCCCGCCAGCGCCGCCGATGCCCTGGCCTGCCAGCTCGGCCTGGTGCTGACCTACTGGCTCTGCCACGAATACGTGCGCGACCCGCGTCATGCGCTGGAGCCCGAGAGCGAGGCCAGCCTGCTGGCCAGCGGCCAGGCCCAGCTGCAGGCCCTGCTGGCAGCGCACGGGCTGTGACGGCGGCGTAGGCATGGCCTCGCTAGTCCAGGCCAGCGCCCTCAAGCCTTCAGGTATTCCAACTTGCCGCCCAGCCAGCGCTGGATCTGCGCCGCCGCGGCGCGGGGGTGACGGTCCAGCAGGCGTGGCGCCAGGGCGCGGGCCTGCTGCAGCAGGTGACCATCCTCGGCCAGGTCGGCGAAACGCAGCAGGGCGTCGCCGCTCTGGCGGGCGCCCATGAATTCCCCCGGGCCGCGGATCTCCAGGTCGCGGCGGGCAATCTCGAAGCCGTCGGTGGTCTCGGCCATGGCCTTCAGGCGGTCGCGGCCGCTCTGGCTCAGCGGGCCGGCGTAGAGCAGCACACAGACGCTGGCGGTCGTGCCCCGGCCCACCCGGCCACGCAGCTGGTGCAGCTGGGCCAGGCCGAAGCGCTCGGCATGTTCGATCACCATCACGCTGGCATTGGGCACGTCCACGCCCACCTCGATCACCGTGGTGGCCACCAGCACCTGCATCTGCCCGGCGCTGAAGAGGGCCATGACGGCCGCCTTGTCGGTGGGCGCCATGCGGCCGTGCAGCAGGCCCACCGTGATGCCGGGCAGGGCCTGGCCCAGCTGCTGGAAGGTCTCGGTGGCGTTCTGCAGGTCCAGCGCCTCGCTCTCCTCGATCAGCGGCACGACCCAGTAGACCTGGCTGCCCTTGGCCACCTCGTCGCGCACCCGGGCGACGACCTGGCTGCGCTTCTCGTTGGAGAACACGCGGGTGACGATGGGCGTGCGCCCGGGCGGCAGCTCGTCGATGGTGGAGACGTCGAGGTCGGCGAAATAGGTCATCGCCAGGGTTCTGGGAATCGGCGTGGCACTCATCATCAGCAGGTGCGGCTCCAGCCCGGGCTGGTCGGCGGAGCCGGGCGGCCCCTGGTCGGCCCGCGAGGCCTCCAGCGCCAGCTTGTGGCGCAGGGCCAGGCGCTGGGCCACGCCGAAGCGGTGCTGCTCGTCGATCACGGCCAGGCCCAGGCGCTGGAAGACCACATCGTCCTGGATCACC
>JBJOKP010000257.1:0-4709 GCA_046046045.1 Pseudomonadota bacterium
ACCCTGCTGCTGACCGGTGACAACGCCGGTGCGGCCCGCGCGGTGGCAGGTGTTCTTGGAATTGCCGAGGTCCGTACCGGCCTGCTGCCCGAGGACAAGGCCGCCATCATCCAGACCCTGCGCGAGCAGGGCGAGGTGGTCGCCATGGTGGGGGATGGCCTCAACGATGCCCCCAGCCTGGTGGCGGCCGATGTGGGCCTGGGCATGTCCACTGGCACTGATGTGGCGCTGCAGGCGGCCGGCATCACCCTCATGCGTGGCGATCCCCGCCTGGTGGCTGATGCCATCGACATCTCTCGCCGCACCACCCGCAAGATCCATCAAGGCCTGTTCTGGGCCTTCATCTACAACCTGGTCGGCATTCCGCTGGCAGCCATGGGCCTCTTGAGCCCGGTGATCGCCGGGGCGGCCATGGCGCTCAGCAGCGTCAGCGTGGTGAGCAATGCCCTGCTGTTGCGGCGCTGGCGTGGCGCGGCGGCAGTGCCGGACCTCACTTCTCCGCGTCCACCAGCCCCTTGACGAACCAGCGCTGCATGAACACCACCACCAGCGCGGGCGGGATCATGGCCAACATGGCCGTGGCCATGACCACGCCCCAGTCGGTGTAGGCCTCGCCGAAGATCATGCGCTTGATGCCCATCACGATGGGATACATGCCCGATTCGGTGGTCACCAGCAGGGGCCAGAGGTACTGGTTCCAGCCGTAGATGAACTGGATGACGAAGAGGGCGGCGATGCTGGTGGCCGACAGCGGCAGCAGGATGTCGCGCAGGAAGCGCAGTGGCCCGGCGCCGTCGATGCGGGCGGCCTCCACCAGTTCATCCGGCACGGTGAGGAAGAACTGGCGGAACAAAAAGGTGGCGGTGGCCGAGGCGATCAGCGGCACCGTCAGGCCGGCATAGGTGTTGAGCAAGCCCAGGTCGGCCACCACCTTGTAGGTCGGCCCGATGCGCACCTCGACCGGCAGCATCAGCGTGATGAAGATGGCCCAGAAGCAGACGCTGCGAAACGGGAAGCGGAAGTAGACGATGGCGAAGGCCGAGAGCAGCGAGATGCTGATCTTGCCCAGGGCGATGCCGATGGCGCTCACGAAGCTCACCCACAACATGCTGGCCACCGGGGCGTAGCGGCTGCCGTAGGCGTTCTCCCCGCCCAGCAGGGCCAGGCGGTAGTTCTCCAGCCCGTGGCCGCCCAGACCCAGGGACATGGGCACCTGGCCAGTGATCTGGGCCGAGCTCTGGGTCGAGGCCGAGAGGGTCAGCCAGACCGGGAAGGCGACGATGAGCACCCCCAGCACCAGCACAAGGTGGGTGAGCAGGGTGAGACCGGGGCGGCGTTCGACCATGGATGTTCCTGCGCGGCGCGGCTCAGTAGTTGACCCGCCGCTCGACGAAGCGGAACTGCAGCACCGTGAGCGCGATCACCACGGCCATCAGCACCACCGACTGGGCCGCCGAACCGCCCAGGTCCAGCGCCTTGAAGCCGTCGTAGTAGACCTTGTAGACCAGGATGGCCGTGTCCTTGCCCGGCCCGCCCTGGGTCGAGGCATCGACGATGGCGAAGGTGTCGAAGAAGGCGTAGATGATGTTGATGACCAGCAGGAAGAAGGTGGTCGGCGAGAGCAGGGGGAAGACGATGGTCCAGAAGCGCCGCACCGGCCCGGCGCCGTCGATGGCCGCGGCCTCGATGAGCGACTTGGGGATGGACTGCAGCCCCGCCAGGAAGAAGAGGAAGTTGTAGGAGATCTGCTTCCAGGTGGCGGCAGCGACGATCAGGGCCATGGCATGGGTGGGGTTGAGCAGATGGTTCCATTCGATGCCCAGGCTGTGCAGGGCAAAGGCCACCACCCCCATGGGCGGCACGAACATGAAAAGCCAGAGCGAGCCGGCCACCGCAGGCGCCACCGCATAGGGCAGGATCAGCAGGGTCCGGTAGGCCAGGGCGGCGCGCACCACCCGGTTGGCCAGCACCGCCAGCAGCAGGGCCAGCGAGAGGCCGCAGACCGCCACCAGCAGCGAAAACACGGCCGTGGTCTTGAAGGACTCCAGGTAGCTGGCGTCCTTGAAGAGCCGCTCGAAGTTCTCCAGCCCTACCCATTCGACCGAGGTGCCGAAGGCGTCCTGCTGCTGCATCGACTGCAGCAGCGCCTGGCCGGCCGGCCAGAAGAAGAACACCGCCACCACCACCAGCTGCGGCGCCACCAGCAGCCAGGGCAGCCAGCGGGAGCGGAAGACGACGCGCTTTTCCTGGGCCATGGCTCAGCCTGTGTCCGCCGGCGTGTGCGGCCGGGTTTACTTGTTGGCCTTCTCGAAGCGTTCGAGCTGCTCGTTGCCGCGGCTGATGGCGGCGTCCAGCGCTTCCTTCACGCCCTTCTTGCCGGCCCAGATCTGCTCGGTCTCTTCGTCGATGATGGTGCGGATCTGCACGAAGTTGCCCAGGCGGATGCCGCGCGACTTGTCGGTGGTCTTGCGGATCATCTGGGTCACCGAGACATCGGTGCCGGCGTTCTGCTTGTAGAAGCCGCCCTTCTCGGTGGCCTCGAAGGCGGCCTTGGTGACTGGCAGGTAGCCGGTGCGCTGATGACTGGCTGCCGCCACATCGGTCTTGCTGAGGAAGGCGAAGAACTGCGCCACGCCCTTGTATTCGGCGGGTTTCTTGCCCGACATCACCCAGAGGCTGGCGCCGCCGATCACGGTGTTCTGCGGCGCACCGGCCACGTCGGGGTAGTAGGGCAGGGGGGCAATGCCGGCAGCGAACTTGGCATTGCGCTTGACGTTGCCGTAGAGGGCCGACGAGCCAGTCAGCATGGCGCATTCGCCCGACACGAACACACCGTCGGCCGAGTTGCCGCGGCCCTTGTAGACGAAGAGCCCGCCCTTGGCCATGTTGGCCAGGTTCTCGATATGGCGCAGGTGCAGCGGCGAATTGAACGCCAGCCGGGTGTCGGTGCCACCGAAGCCGTTGTTCTTGGTGGCGAACAGGGTGTTGTGCCAGGCCGAGAAGCTCTCCAGCTGGGTCCAGCTGATCCAGCTGGTGCTGAAGGGGCACTTGTGGCCGCTGGCCTTGAGCTTGGCGGCGGCCAGGGCTACTTCAGGCCAGGTGGTCGGCGGCTTCTCGGGGTCCAGGCCGGCAGCCTTGAAGGCATCCTTGTTGTAGTGGAAGACGGTGGTCGAGCTGTTGAAGGGGAAGCTCAGCATCTGGCCGTTGGGCGCCGTGTAGTAGCCGGCCACGGCGGGCACGTAGACGCTTGGGTCGAACTTCAGGCCGGCGTCGGCCATCACCTTGCCTACCGGCACGATGGCGCCCTTGCTGGCCATCATGGTGGCCGTGCCGACCTCGAACACCTGCAGGATGTGCGGCGCATTGCCGGCTCGGAAGGCGGCGATGGCCGCGGTCATCGACTCGTCGTAGGTGCCCTTGAAGCTGGGCACGATCTTGACCTCGCTCTGGCTGGCGTTGAACTCCTTGGCCAGGTCGTTGACCCATTCACCCAGGGCCCCGCCCATGGAGTGCCACCACTGGATCTCGGTTTGAGCCTGGGCAGGCAGGGCGGGCAGGGACAGGGCGATGCCGGTGGCCAGAGCGGTGGCCAGTCGGGTGACGAAGCGGCGGTGGATCAGCATGCAATCAACTCCGTGGTGGTGGGCAGGGCCGCACTGTGTGCACCCGGCATGACCGGGGCGTGACAACAGGGCCGTGGCAAGGCCCGGTTTGTTGCACAGCCGGGCACGGCCGGCCATCGGGGTTTCTCGCCATCGGCGGCCTGCCTTGGGCCTGCTCTTGGGCTTGATCAAGCATGGGCTTGCCGTCCATCGGGACTAACCCCGTCGGTTACGATCCCGCCCTTCGCGCGCGCGACCGCCCCTCTGCAGAGCGTTCCTCCGTCGGCCACCGACCAGAATGCCACATCCCCGCCCATGAACGCTCCGATCGCCCTGAACCAGCTTGCTGCCCCGGCCTCCGCCCTTGACGATGCGGGCGGGGCCGCCCCGCGGCTGCGCGAGATCCCCTACAACTACACCTCGTTCTCCGATCGCGAAATCGTCCTGCGCCTGCTCGGCGCCCGCGCCTGGAACCTCCTGGAGCGCCTGCGCAGCGAACGCCGTACCGGTCGTTCGGCCCGCATGTTGTACGAGGTGCTGGGTGACATCTGGGTGGTGCAGCGCAACCCCTATCTTGAAGACGACCTGATCGACAACCCCAAGCGGCGCGCGCTGCTGGTCGATGCCCTGCACCACCGCCTGGCCGAGATCCAGAAGCGCCGCACGCCTGACCAGGATGGCGAGCGTGACGCTGCCGTGGGTGAACTGGTCGCCGCGGCCGAGAAGGCGGTCGAGGCCTTTGCCGCACGCTTCCGCGCCGTCTACGACCTGCGCGCCCGCGCCCGCAAGGTGCTGGGCCGCCACACGGCCAAGGACAACATCAAGTTCGATGGCCTGTCGCGCGTGGCCCATGTCACCGACGCCACCGACTGGCGGGTCGAATACCCCTTCCTGGTGCTGACCCCCGACACCGAGGCCGAGATGGCCGGCCTGGTGGCCGGCTGCGTGGAACTGGGCCTGACCATCGTGCCGCGCGGCGGTGGCACCGGCTACACCGGCGGCGCCGTGCCGCTGACCTGGAAGAGCGCGGTCATCAACACCGAGAAGCTCGAGCAGATGACCGAGGTCGAGTTCGTCGACCTGCCCGGGCTGGACCGCCCGGTGGCC
>JBJOKP010000258.1:0-4708 GCA_046046045.1 Pseudomonadota bacterium
CACCGGCGAGGCCAACGGCTTCAAGGTCAGCGTGACCGATGACGACGGCAATGACAGCGATGCCGCCGGCCTCTCGGCCCTGGCCTACGACCCCGATGCCGGCATCTCCAACATGAGCCGCAGCCAGTCTGCCGCCGACGCCAAGGCCACCGTCAACGGCCTGGCCGTGACCTCGACCAGCAACAGCTTCGACAACATCGTCGACGGCCTGAGCTTCAAGGTCGGCAAGGTCAGCAGTTCGCCGGTGGAAGTCAACGTGGCCACCAACACCGAGGCCATCAAGACCCTGATCACCAAGTTCGCCGACGCCTACAACAGCGTGGCCAAGTACCTGAGCGACGAGACCGCCTACGACGCCTCCACCAAGAAGGCCGGCAGCCTGCAGGGCGATTCGGGCGCCAACAGCCTGCGCTCGCAGCTGCGCGCCATCGTCGGCGACACCCTGGCGGCCAGCAAGGCCGGGGCCTTCAGCCGCCTGGCCGACATCGGCCTGGACCCGCAGGCCAACGGCACGCTCAAGGTCAACACCGGCAAGCTCGCCAGTGCCATGGACAAGCTGGCCGACGTGAAGACCCTCTTCATGTCCGCCACCAAGGCCGATGGCAACACCAACGGTTTTGCCACCCGGCTGCGCGGCTGGACCAGCGGCCTGCTGGGCCTGGACGGGGCCCTCACCACCCGTGAGGACAGCCTGCGCCGCCAGCTCGACGCCAACAGCAAGAAGCAGGACAGCTTCAACAATCGCATGACCGTGGTCGAGGCCCGCCTGCGGGCCCAGTACACCGCGCTGGACAACAACGTCTCCAAGTCCAGTTCGCTGCAGACCTACATGACCCAGCAGATCAACCTGCTGAACAAGACGGCCTCCTCCAGCTGAGCCCGCCCGCCATGTCCACCGCCCAGACTCATTTCCGGGATCCCGCTGCCCGCGGCGCCCGGCCTGCCTGGCAGCCACCGCCCGATCCGGCCCGTGCTGCGGGCCCTGGCCCCCTGCGTCCGGACGCCCGCCCTGTGCGGGCGTCGTGCTTCTGGCTGGCCGTGATGCATCGCACGGCCTGCGCCGGTGCCCATCTTCCTCCTTCGGCCCGCCGGTCCAAGGCAGAAACAGGCCGATTCTTCCGGTTTGATCGCGCGATCCTCACGCGCCCGCCGCCTCAAGTCGACTTTCAGCGTCTCCGATAAACAGGCTGTCCACGCAAGCTTCACGAGGTTCCCACCATGTTCGCTGCCCCCCGCTCCTCCGGTTCCACCGGCTACGGCCCGTCCGCCATGTATCGCCAGGTCGGCGTCGAGACCGGCGTGAAGACGGCCGATCCCCACCGTCTCGTGCTCATGCTGTACGACGGCCTGCTCGAGGCCATCGCCCAGGCCCGTGGTGCCATGCGCCAGCGCCAGATCGAGGCCAAGGCCCGCGCCATCATGCGCGCCATGGGCATCGTCGAGGAAGGCCTGCGCGGCGCCCTCAGCCCGGCCGGCGGTGAGCTCAGCCGCAACCTGGGCGACCTGTACGGCTACGTCGGCATGCGCCTCATGCAGGCCCATGCCCGCAATGACGAGGAAGCGCTGCAGGAATGCACCCGCCTGATCCAGCCCCTGCGCGATGCCTGGGTCGAGATCGGCGGCCGGCTGCCGTCCTGAGTCCCGCCCCGCCCGATGATCCCGCGGGGCCGGCGCCTGCCACCACAGCCCTCCGCCCCGCCTTCCGCCAGAGTCCATCATGACCTGCCCGCCTGATTCCGCCGTCGACACCCTGCCGGCCGCCGCCCCCCAGCCCCATGCCTTGATGCAGTTCTACGAGGCCATCGAGGCGGCCAGCGTCGACATGGTCGAGGCGGCCCGCATCGGCGACTGGGACCGCGTCGTGCGCCTGGAAGGCGCCTGCACCGTGCTCATCGCCCAGCTCAGGCAGGCGGCCGCCAGCACCCGGCTGACGCGCGAGCAGTCGCGCCGCAAGACCACCCTGTTGCAGCGCATCCTGCTCAACGATGCCGAGGTGCGCCACCTGGCCGACCCCTGGCAGGCCGAGGTGGCCAGCCTGCTGCGTGGCAGCCCGGACCAGCCGGTGCTGCACTGACGCCGCCGCGCCCACCGACTTGCCATTCACCTCCCTGACCGGCCGCCCCGAGCGTACACACCATGGTCATGCGACTGCTGCTGTCCGGAGGCCGCGCCGCGGCCCCTGCCGAGGCGCCCACCCAGCCACCGCCGCTGGCTGTGCCGCTGGGCGCGCCCATGTCCGAGCCCTATCGCCTGGGCGATGCCCACAGCATCCAGGACCTGCTGACCCAGATCGCCGCTGCCCGGGTGCCGGTCAGCATTGCCAGCGCGTCCGGCGAGAGCTACACCACCGAACTGCTGCGGGTCGACCCCCAGGCCCGCCACCTCGCCTTTGCCGCCGAGGAGCGCGACCTGCGACTGCGGTCCCTGTGTGATGCCGAAGAGGCCATGGCCGTGGCCTTTCTCGACCGCGTGCGGGTGCAGTTCGACCTGATCGGCCTGGTGATGGTGCATGGCGCCCGCGCCACCGAACTGCAGGCGCAGTGGCCTGCAGCGGTCTACCGCTTCCAGCGCCGCGAGAGCTTCCGCGTCCAGCCGCCCGAGCACCTCAAGCCCGTGGTGCGGCTGGACCATCCCCAGGCCGGTCCGCTCAACCTGCGCGTGGTCGACGTCAGCCTGGGCGGCCTGGCCGTGCAACTGCCTGGCGACCTGCCGCCGGTGCTGCCCGGCAGCCGCTTCGTCGATGCCGAGATCGAGCTGGATGCCCTGACCCGACTGCGCGCCAGCCTGCGGGTGGTGCATGTCACCGTCATGGGCGGCGGCGACGCTCCGCCCAGCGGCGCCCGCCTGGGCTGTGAATGGATTTCCCTGGGCGGAGATGGCGCCCGCACCCTGCAGCGCTACGTGGACCAGACCCAGAAGCGCCAGCGCGCCCTGGCCCAGGCCAGCGGCCAGAAGCCCAGCCTGGCAGGCCGCTACTGAGGATCACGCGCGAGGGGCCAGGTGCCGCCCGGTCCGGCAGGCCCAGAAGGTGTGGAAGGCCCGTCAGGCCTGTCAGGTCATCAAACCTGCATGTTCATGATGTCGCTGTAGGCCTGCACCAGGCGGTTGCGCACCTGCACGGCAGCCTGGAAGCCGATCTGGGCCTTCTGCATCGAGATCATGGTCTGCTCGAGGCTGACCGTGGGGTTGTCCAGCGCGACCTCGCGCTGCATGGCCGTGGCCTCGTTCTGGGCCGCGCTGACGGATTTCAGCGCCTCGGCGAATGACTTCGAGAAGCCGGCCGGCTGCACCGCCTGGCTGGCGCCGGTGGCAGCCGCGCCACCCTGGCCCGTGGCCGCACGCACCCGCTCGGCCACCTGGGGCATGCCGGCACGCGCCGCGGCCTGGGCAAAGTCGAAGGGTTTGAGCTTGACGTCCATGGGGACCTCGTGAAGTCGGGCGATCCGGCCGCGGGGTGGCTGCGCCGGGCGCAGTCCCACTCAGGCCATGGCGCCATTCTGGGCAGGCGGGCCGTCCGCGATGGCAGGAACAGGGGGGTCGCGGCGCACCTGTTCCCCCCATGGTGGCCGGGCCGGATTCGAATAATCCTCCTACCGGACCTGGGTCATTGCGCCCTGGTCGGCCCGGAATCCGCCTCCTGACCTGGACCGCCTCGTGGACAACGCCCTCCAGCCCCTCAACGCCAACGCCCTGGCTGCCGAAGGCAGTGCGCCGCCGGCCAGCTTCCTGGGTCGCCTGGCGGCGCTGCCGATGAGCCGCAAGCTCATGCTGGGCGGCGGGCTGGCCGCCCTGGCGGCCATCCTGGCCGTGGCCCTGATGAGCAGCCAGCGCGAGGACTACAAGGTGCTCTTCGCCAACCTGAGCGACAAGGACGGTGGCGCCGTCGTGGCCCAGCTCAGCCAGATGAACGTGCCCTACAAGTTCACCGAAGGTGGCACGGCCCTGCTGGTGCCGGCCGCCCAGGTGCACGACCTGCGCCTCAAGCTGGCCCAGGCCGGCCTGCCCAAGGGCGGCACGGTGGGTTTCGAGCTGATGGACAACGCCCGCTTCGGCACCACCCAGTTCCAGGAGCGGCTGAACTTCCAGCGCGGCCTGGAAGGGGAGCTGGTGCGCTCCATCACCGCCCTCTCGGCCGTGGAGGCCGCCCGGGTGCATCTGGCCCTGCCGGCGCAGAACGGCTTCTTCCGCGAGCAGCAGAAGCCCAGCGCGTCGGTGCTGCTCACCCTGCGCGCCGGCCGCAGCCTGGACCGGGCCCAGATCGCCGGCATCGTGCACCTGGTCTCCTCCAGCGTGCCCGAGCTCAATCCCAAGGCGGTCAGCGTGCTGGACCAGACCGGCGCCCTCATCTCCGGCCCTGGCGAGGATGGCGCGGGCAACAGCCTGGACGCCCAGCAGCTGCAGTACGTGCGCCAGATCGAGACCGCCTACACCCAGCGGGTGATGGACATCCTCGAGCCCGTCGTGGGCCGCGACAATCTGCGTGCCCAGGTCAGCGTGGACGTCGACTTCACCCAGAGCGAATCCACCTCCGAGCAGTTCCGCCCCAACCAGGGCAACGAGCCCGCTGCCGTGCGCAGCGCCCAGATGGTGGAGCAGAGCAACGGTGGCACGCCCCAGCCCACCGGCGTGCCCGGCGCGGCCACCAACCAGCCGCCCACGCCGGCCACCGCCCCCATCAACGGCCAGGCCCAGCCGCTCCAGGCGGCCC
>JBJOKP010000259.1:0-4708 GCA_046046045.1 Pseudomonadota bacterium
CCTGGCCGAGGCCCAGGCCAGCGCCGGCGAGCGCCTGCCGCGCTGGGCCTGGGCCGGCGCCCTGGTGCTGCTGGTCTGGGCGGTGCTGCTGGTGCTCTTCGGGGTCTGGTTCGTGCGCCTGCTGCAAAGCGCGTGAAGGCGGGCGAGGACTTCAGCGCAGGAAGGCGTCGTAAGCCGTCTTGGCGATCAGGGCGCTGACCACCACCAGGAAGACGCCGCGCACGAAACCCGCGCCATGGCGCAGGGCCAGGCGGGCGCCGAGCAGGCCACCGGCGATGTTGGTGAGCGCCATCACCCCGCCCAGCTGCCACCACACATGGCCCTTGAGGGCGAAGAGCAGCAGGGCCGCGCCATTGGTGGCCACGTTGAGGCACTTGGCCGTGGCCGAGGCATGGAGGAAGTCGTAGCCCAGCAGGCGCACCAGCAGGAAGATGAGGAAGCTGCCGGTGCCCGGGCCGAAGAAGCCGTCGTAGAAGCCCACGCCCAGGGCTATGACCAGCAGCAGGCGCAGGGCGCGGCGGCGGTCGGCCAGGGGCTGGTGGTCGCGTCCCAGGTTCTTCCTGGCCAGGGTGTAGGCCAGCACGGCCAGCAGCACGAAGGGCAGGGCCTTGCGCAGCAGGCTGCCGTCCACCACCGTCACTGCCCAGGCACCGCTGAAGGAGCCGGCCAGGGCGGCGGCGATGCCAGGCCCCACCAGGGCCAGGTCGATCTTCACCCGCCGGCCGTATTGCCAGGCCGCCATGGCCGTGCCCCAGACCGAGGCGCTCTTGTTGGTGCCGAACAGGGTGGCCGGCGCGGCACTCGGAAAGGTCGAGAACAGGGCCGGGATGAGCACCAGCCCGCCCCCGCCCACGATGGCATCCACCAGCCCGGCCAGGCCCGAAGCCAGGGCCACCACCAGCAGTTCGGTCAGGGTGTCGGCGCCCAGCGTCATGCCCGCCCCCCGTCGGGCGTGGCCAGGGTGAGCGGTTCAGACATCGAGCGTGTAGCCCAGGTCGACCTCCGAGGCCGGGATGCCGCCGCGGATGCCCCAGTTGTCCAGCGGGGGCTCGTGCAGCACGATGAAGACGTCGCCGGGCGCGATGCCCAGGGCGCCGAAGCGCCGCACGATGCCCTGGTAGAGCGCGCGCTTGGCCTCGAGCGACCGGCCGGGAAAGAGCAGGATCTCGACGTAGGTGTAGTTCTCCGTCTTGCCCGGCGGCACGGCGAAGTGTTCGGGCCGGTGCTCGACGTAGCGGATCTGGCGGTCATCCTCGGGCACCTTCAGCGCCTCGCGCTGGGCCTCGTAGACCGCCTGCATGAGGGCCTGCACCTCGGCCTCGGGCCGGGGGCGGCGCACTTCGATCTTGGCGAATGGCATGGTGGGCTCAGGATAACCGGCGGTCCGCCATGGCCCGGATCAGCGTGCGCCGCGGGTGCTCGCCGGCGCCAGCAGCGCCGCCCTCAGGGTGTCGGCCAGGTCGGCGGGCAGGCCGTCCACGCCCTTCACGTAGAAGTTGCCGCCATGCCAGCGGCGCAGCTGCTGCTCGGCCAACCAGAGCTGCTGGCGCTGGTCGTGCACCCGCAGGTCCACCACCACCTCGGTGCCGCCTTCGACGCCCACCGGCAGCCCCAGGCTCAGGCGGGGCCCGAGTTCGCGCAGACGCAGCAGGATGAGGTAGCGCGGTGCCTCGCCGGTGCTGCTGCCCACGCTGGTGCCCAGGCTGGCGCGCAACGCGGCCGGATCGGGCCGGTCCGGCGACGAGAGTTCGGCGCGGCGCTCGATGCGGGAGATGGCCAGGCAACTGGCAGGGGCCGGCCCCTGGGCCTGTGCCTGGAACAAGGCCAGACCCTGCTCGGCCAGGGCTTCGCGGCGTGCGGGTTCCTTCTGGTCGGGGCGCCAGGCCGGGGCCCAAAGGATGGCCGCGGTGTCGGTCGGCCCGCCGGCTTCGCAGAGTGGCCGGGCCAGGCGCTCGCCCTGGGCCTGCCACTGCGTGCTGGCGCAGGCGCCCAGGCCGAGGAGGGCAGCCAGCGCCAGGGCATGGGCACCGCGCTGCAGGGCAGGCGTGGTCAGGGCCCGGGCGGGCGGCTGGTGAACGGCAGGGCAGGGACGGGCGGGCAGGGACATGCAGGAGCTCCGGAACGGCCAGGGTGTGTGGTGCGGCAGACGCGTCGGCAGGGTCTGTCGCACGCGGCCTCCACCCATGTGGGGAGTTCATTTTGCAATTCAGGTGAGCGACTTCTAAGCTTGCCCGCGCCGGCAGTTCCAGGGAGTGTCTACACCCGCCGGCCCCCCCTGTTTCAACGGTTATCGAGGCACCATGGCTCCATTCATCGCATCTCTCGTCAGCTCCGGCCTGCGGCTGGTGGCCAACGCCGCCCTGGCCAAGGGCAAGGACTTCATCAAGGAAAAGACCGGCATCGACGTCGAGCAGGAATCGCTCAGCGATGCCGACAAGCTCAAGCTCCGCCAGTTCCAGGCCGAGCACGAGGAGGAACTGCTGCGCCTGCAGCTGGAGGACAACAAGCTGGGCCTGGAGGAGACCAAGGCCTACCTGGCCGACGTGGCCGACGCGCGCAAGAACCAGACGGCCATCCTCACCGACGCCAACGTGCCCTGGTATGCCAAGGCCATCCAGCCCGCGCTGGCGGCCTTCGTGGTGGTTGCGACTGTGGTGCTGTTCGCGCTTTTCGTGTCGTGGAGCGGCGATCGGCTCGACGAGCACGGGAAGCTTCTGCTGGGCACAGATGGAAAGCCACTGACTGCACTGAATCCGACCCAGAAGGACATCATCATCTACATCCTGGGCGTGCTCTCCGCCGCGGTCACGCAGATCCTGGGCTACTACTTCGGCAGTTCCAAGAGCAGCTCGGAGAAGACCAAGAGCCTGGAATCGGCCCTGCACAACAGCCAGCAGGGGGGCAAGTAAATGGCCTTGCTGGACGAACAATTCGCCTTCCTGAAGGATGTGCGGCGACTGCTGGACCAGGCCGAAGCCCTGGGCTTCGAGGTCAGCGGGGGTGAGCTCGGGCGCAGCCTGGAGGCGCAGTCCGCCCTGGTGCGCAGCGGCCAGGAAAAGTCCATGGACAGCCCGCATCTGCGCCGCTGCGCCATCGTGCTCAACCTCTTCAAGGCCGATGGCGACCGCTGGCGCCTGGTGCAGTCGGCCGCCGAGCTGGACGAGCTTGGCCGCCACTGGGAGCAGCTCGACCCCCGCAATGTCTGGGGCGGCCGCGAAGGCGGCGCGCTGGACCTGGGCCGCTTCGAGCGCAGCCCGGGCGGCTGGCCCAGCAAGGCCGTGGCCCGGCTTGACCAGCCCGAGGTCAGCCTGCCCCCGGCCGAGGCCGTGGCCCTGGCCGATCCGGACCGCCCGGCCGCCGTGGTGTTCACCGATCCGCCGCCGCCCACCCACCCGGTGCTGCGGCGCGGCTCCAGCGACCGCGGCGGGGTGATGCTGCTGCAGGAACTGCTGGTCAAGGCCGGCAGGCTGGACAAGAGCGAGGCCAGCGGCAGCTTCGACCAGACCACCGAGGCGGTGGTGAAGAAGTTCCAGGCCGAGAAGACCCTGGTGGCCGACGGCGTGGTGGGCGAGAAGACCTGGGTGACGCTGATGTCCCTGGCCTCGGCCACGCGCAGCGAACAGGCCGTCGACCCCTCCGCGCGTTATGTCGGTGACGACGACTTCCAGCGCGTGGCCGATGCCCTGGCGATCGAGGTGGCCACCGTCAAGGCGGTCTACAAGGTCGAGTCCAACGGCAAGGGTTTTGTCGGCGACCGGCCCAAGATCCTCTTCGAGGGCCATGTGTTCTGGGACCGCCTGCAGCGCAAGGGCCGCAACCCGGCCCAGCTGGCGGTGGGGCGCGAGTCCATCCTCTACCCGCGCTGGACCAAGGAGCATTACGCCGGCGGGGCGGGCGAGTTCAAGCGCCTGGAACTGGCCGAGACCATCGACCAGGCGGCGGCGCGGGAATCAGCCTCCTGGGGCCTGTTCCAGATCATGGGCTACCACTGGCAGTTCCTGGGCTACCCGTCCATCGACGACTTCGTCGCCAGGATGGAGGAGAGCGAGGCCAACCAGCTGGAGGCCTTCGGCACCTTCATCTCCAAGCGCAAGTCGCCCAAGGGCGGCACCCTGCGTGACCTGCTGGAGAAGAAGGACTGGGCCGGCTTCGCCTATTCCTACAACGGTGCCGAGTACCGCAAGAACGCCTACGACGACAAGCTGCGCGACCAGTACCGCAAGTTCACGACCTCGGCCTGAACGCAGGTCGTCATGAAGAAGGCCGGCCCGACCCCTTGCGGGGCCGGGCCGGCCTTCTTGTTGGTGGCAGCGGCGGGCTGCTGCTTCGGATGCAGGTTCGAGTGCCGGTCAGCTCAGGCCGAGCAGGCGCTTGGCGTTTTCCTTGAGGATCAGCGGCTTGACCTTGTCCTTGAAGCCGGCCTCGTCGAAGTCCTTCATCCAGCGCTCGGGCGTGATGAGGGGGTAGTCGCTGCCGAAGAGCATGCGGTCCTTCAGCAGGGTGTTGGCGTACTGGATGAGTTGTGGCGGGAAGTACTTGGGGCTCCAGCCGCTCAGGTCGATCCAGACGTTGGGCTTGTGCAGGGCCAGGCTCAGGGCTTCGTCCTGCCAGGGCCAGCTGGGGTGAGCGATGACGATGTTGATGTCGGGGAAGTCGATCGCCACGTCCTCCAGCAGCATGGGATTGCTGTTCTGCAGGCGCAGGCCGC
>JBJOKP010000260.1:0-4690 GCA_046046045.1 Pseudomonadota bacterium
TCAAGGCCGAGGGCGGGCTGCGCATCATCGCCACCGAACGCCACGAGTCGCGGCGCATCGACAACCAGCTGCGCGGCCGATCGGGCCGCCAGGGCGATCCGGGCTCGTCGCGCTTCTACCTGTCGCTCGACGATCCGCTGATGCGCATCTTTGCCGGCGACCGCGTGCGCGCGATCATGGACCGCCTGAAGATGCCCGAGGGCGAGGCCATCGAGGCCGGCATCGTCACCCGCAGCATCGAGAGCGCGCAGCGCAAGGTCGAGGCCCGCAACTTCGACGTGCGCAAGCAGCTGCTGGAGTACGACAACGTCTCCAACGACCAGCGCAAGGTCATCTACCAGCAGCGCAACGAGATCCTCGATGCGGCCGATGTCGATGCCCAGATCGCCCACCTGCGCAAGGGCGCCGTCACCGACGTGGTGCGCACCTATGTGCCGGTCGAGAGCGTCGAGGAGCAGTGGGACCTGCCCGCCCTGCAGAAGGTCCTGGCCGACGAATGGCAGCTCACCGTCGACCTGCAGGCCCTGGTCGACAAGAGCGACAGCATCACCGACGAGGAGATCGTCGAGGCCGTCACCACGGCCGCCGATGCCGCCTTCGAGGCCAAGGTGGCCCAGGTCGGTCGCGAGCAGTTCGTCAACTTCGAGCGCATGGTGCTGCTGCAGTCCATCGACAGCCACTGGCGCGAGCACCTCTCCTCGCTGGACTACCTGCGCCAGGGCATCCACCTGCGCGGCTACGCCCAGAAGAACCCCAAGCAGGAATACAAGCGCGAGGCCTTCGAGCTCTTCAGCCAACTGCTCGACACGGTCAAGCTCGAGGTCACCCGCCTGCTCATGACCGTGCGCATCCAGAGCCAGGAAGAAGCCGACCGCGCCGCCCAGGAAGCCCTGCAGCGCGCCGAGGCCCTGGCCAACGTCACCTACACCCAGCCCGACGAGACCGGCGCGCCGGTCCAGGTGGCCGACGCAGCCACGGCCCAGGCGCCCCAGCGTGTGGCCTCCGCCGGCCAGGCGGGTATGCGGGTAGGTCGCAACGAGCCCTGCCCCTGCGGCAGCGGCAAGAAGTTCAAGCACTGCCACGGCGCCCTGGTCTGACCTGAGCGAGACCGGCGTCGCCGGTCCGGTCCCGGCCGGGGCTTGGTCGGATTGAGGCAATCGCCGCGCATTCCGACCGGGCCGGGCGGCAAAGTCCTCACACGTTGCGGCGCCACAGGCCTTTGCCGGCTTGCATCCGGCCGGGCTTGCCGCGATGCTGGCTGGATGAATTCCTCCCGGAGCGAGCCCTCCAGCCTGCTGATCGCCCCCGCGGCCGAGACCTCGGCGCCGGGCGTCTGGCTGGCGCCGGCTGCATCAGCCCAGCATGCCACGCGGCTGGATGCCGCCGAACTGCGCCGCCGCGCCCCGGCCATGCTGGCCGGTGGCCGGCTGGTGCTGGAGCAGATCCGCCTCGACCATGCACCCATGCTGCGCGAGGCGGTGCTCACCTCCCGCGCCGAACTCGGCTTCATCGACTGGGCCCAGGGCCTGTGGGATCTGGAGCGCGCCCGTCGCTTCTGCCGCAAGGGGGCCGCCGCGGTGGCCGATGGCGGCTACCTCTGCTACCTGGCCTTCGAACTGGCACTGCCCCGGCCGGCCACGGCCCCGTCCACCACCTCGCCCCTGGCTGCCAGCCGGCCGCCCGGTCTGGGCGAACGCCTGCTGGGCGTGAGCAGCCGGCCGTTGCGCGGTCGCTATGTCGGCCTGCTGGACCTGCACAGCTTTGACTGGCAGGTGCCGCGCTGCCAGATCGGCTATGTGGGCGACAGCGCCCAGCGCGGCAAGGGCCTGATGCGCGAGGCTGCCCTCTTCCTCATGCAGACGGCTCACGGCTGGGGCGTGCATCGCATCGAGGCCTGGTGCGATGCCCGCAACCTGCGCTCGCAGCACTTCGCCGGCGTGCTGGGCCTGAGCTACGAAGGCCGGCTGCGCCATGCCAGCGTGGATCCCCAGGGACGCTACTGCGACGAACTGGTCTACGCCCGCGTGGCCGAGGACGCCTGGCCCGGCTGAGCCTGATGGGTGGCCGCCTCAGCCTCAGCCGCAGCCACCGCCCGACTTGTCGCGCTTCAACTGCAGCACGATGCGGGCCTTGAAGTCCAGGTGCTCGTGGTCGATGGGGCTGGGCGCGCAGGACTTGTAGCGGTCGCCCAGGGCGGTGCGGAAGGCGTAGCGCAACTGGTCGTCGCCCGCCTGGCCGAAGGCCGCAGGCCGGAGCGAGGGATCGTCGGCCCCGAAGGTGGCGATCCACTGGTTCATCCCGCCCTCGAGCACGTAGACATTGGGCACGCGGTGGGCCGCCAGCAGGCGCCAGGCCTTCACAGCGGTGGCCTCGTCATTGCTCATGGTGATGAAGACGGTGTTGGCCGGCGGCTCCGCCAGCAGGGCCGGCACCCGCTCGGCCAGGCGCTCCAGCGGCACGTTCACCGCGTCGGCGATGTGGTACAGGTTGAAGTCGGCCTCGCTGCGCACGTCGAGGTAGACCGGCTTGATGGCCTGCAGGTAGCGCGCCTTGAAGGCCTCGGCCGCACTCACGAAGACCAGGCGCTGGGCCAGCATCTGGTCGGCGGTGTAGACCTTGGTGACCGTCTGGGGCTTGGCGACCGGGGCGGAGGCGGCAGTCGATGCCGAGGGGGCCGCGGCTGGTGCAGCCTCAGCCTTGACCACCTCGGTGCGCTTGAAGCTGGCGCTCTGGTAGCGCTCCTCGAGGCCCGGTGTGCCGATCAGCAGCACGCCCACCGCCAGGGCCGCCAGGGCCAGGCCACCGAGCTTGCGCAGCGGCGGTTCGGCCGACAGGTCCTTCTTCGCCACCATGCGCTCGATCTGCTCGGCGCCCCAGAACATGAAGAGCGCCACCAGCACGATGATCAGCACCACCGTGGGCGCCGACACGCCAAAGACCTGGTCCAGGGTGAGGCGGCCGTAGTAGCCGGCGTTGTTGTACCAGCCGTCGAAGAGGTGCTCGGTCTCGCCGAAGAGGAAGGCGCCGACGAAGCCGCCGGCCATGAACATCATGCCGTCGATGCGGCCGGTGGAGGCCGAGGCCAGCGAGGTGGTGGGGCAGAAGCCGCCGATGATGAAGCCCACGCCCATGATGAGCCCGCCCAGCACGCCCGAGCTGACATAGGTGGGGTTGACCCAGACGTGGCTGAAATCGATCAGTCCCAGGCCCACTGCGCCGAAGAGCAGCACGCTGGCCACGGCGATGGCGGTGAACATCACCTTCAGCACGGTGAGTTCGCGGAAGTAGAACTGCCCGGCCAGCTTGCGCGAATCACCGAAGCCAGCCATCTCCAGCGTGAAGCCGAAGGCAAAGCCCACGAGGCCGAAGACGAGGTAGGACCAGGGGTTGGCCGCACTGACGGCCTGCAGGGCATCGAGGGGGAAGACGGTCGGGAGGCTCATGATGATCGCTCCGTTCAGTTCCAGAGCCTGCGCACGAACCAGGCCAGGAGGTAGGCGCCGGCGAAGATGGACAGCATGATCAGCCACGAGCCGGCCGCCAGCGTGGCCCCGCCCGAGAGCGCCTGGCCCGAGGTGCAGCCCCGCGCCATGCGCGCGCCGTAGAGGAAGATCACCCCGCCGGCAAAGGCCATCAGCCAGCGGGTGCGGTCGGAGATGCGCGGTCCCTTGTTCGTCACCAGCTTGAGCCGGCCGTGCCAGAAGCCCGAGGCGAAGCCGCCCATCAGCGCGCCGACGAAGACCGGCACGATCCAGTCGTCCAGCGGGTTCCTGTCACCGCCGGCCATCTTGAGCAGGTAGGGCGTCTGGTCCACGTGATGCGGGGCCACCAGGTCGACCAGCAGCGCGTCGATGCGGCTGGTAGCCCCCGAGGAGCCCAGGCCGTTGCCGGTGAGCAGGAAGGCCAGGAAGAGCACCACGCCCAGGATGGTGCCGGCCAGGTAGGGGTTGAGATAGGCCTTCTCCGCGCGGTGGAAGAGGCTGGGCGGGGTGGCCTGGGGGCTGCGGGGCTCGCTCATGATGAGGATCTCCTCGGGGCTCGGGTGCGTGGAACAGGTGTGGGCAGGACGTTGCCGATCAGTGCGCCGTGCCGGGGGCGTGGTCCTCGACCTCCTCGACGCCCGTCACCATGGCGCGTATGCCTTCCAGCGGCGTGGGGCCGGTGGTGGTGAGGTAGACGTGGCCGACGATGAAGGTGGCGAAGAACCAGGCTGCCAGGGTGTGGACGGGCGCCAGCAGGGGCAGTCCGCCGACAGCGGCCGCCCAGTCCGGCCGGACCTGCAGGCCCCAGATCAGCGCGCCGGTGACGATCTGCAGCGGCAGCAGCACGTTGAGGATGCCGAAGTAGGTGAGCTTCTGGATCGGGTTCATGCGCGCGTCCGGCCGCTTCTCGAACGGATGGGGTTCGCCCTTGAAGATGCCCACGGTGTAGTACAGCGCCTGGCGCATCGAGTCGTGGATGAAGCCTTGCGGGCGCGGCAGGTACTCGCGCATGCGCTCTGTGGCCAGGTGGTAGAGGAAGGACAGCACCGCATTGCCCACCAGGATGGCGGCCACCACGTTATGCAGGGTCACCACGCCGGGGAAGGAGACGGCGGCGAACAGGTCGGGCCGGTGGATCACCAGGCCGGTGGCGAGCAGGATGAGGATGCTGACCGCCTGCAGCCAGTGCCAGAAGCGGCGGTAGGCGT
>JBJOKP010000261.1:0-4686 GCA_046046045.1 Pseudomonadota bacterium
GCCACCGCGGCGTGACACGGCCGGATAGGCCGGGCGCGGGTTGTCCAGGTAGGCGGCATCAAAACGGGGTGCGCGCGCCACCTCGTCGGCCAGGGTCACCGGACCGGCAGGCCCGCCCTGGGCCCGGGCGGATGGGGCGGACGCGGCAGGCGCTGCAGTCACCAGGGCGGCCGCAGCGGCCTCCCGGGTCGGGGCCATGGCCTCATCCTGGCGGCCGGGCGGGAGCGGGATGGCGACTGGTGCCGGCAGGTCGGTCGGTTCAGACCGGGCCGGCACCGGCAGGGTCCCGATCGGAAGGGCGGCTTGCCGGTTGTCAGGCGGCATGACCGGGCTGGGCGCAGCGGCCGGGGGGATAGCTGACCGATGCGACGAAGCCATCGGCCGGTTCACCCGTCGGGCCGGCGGCGGCGACATGTCCGGGGCCTCAGTGGCCTGGACGGGCAGAAGCTTCAGCAAGGCCAGCGGCGGCACGATGGGCTGCGGGAGGTCGGGACGCGACGACAACGCGAGCAGCCCGGCTGCGTGGATCAGCGCAACGACCAGGACAGTCGACCGTGGCACGGCAGCCAGCCCGCCGGCCAGGTGACGGGGAGCTGACCCTTGGAAGGAAGGGAGGAGGAAGCCCATGGGTGAATCATAATGCGAATCATTCTCATTCGTAAAGCATTTCACCCTCCCCCAGGCGACAGCGACCAACCGGCACCACCCCCTAGGATGGCAAGGGCCTGTCGTCCTGTCCGGCCGCCGTCCCGCCCCTGTCTGGCACTCTGCCCTGCTCCTGCCCCATGCGTTTCACCCGCCGCCAGCTGATCCTGCTGCTCGCCCTCACCGCCATCTGGGGCATCAACTGGCCCATGATGAAGTTCTCGCTGCGCGAGATCGGCCCGCTCTGGTTCCGCGCCCTCACCATGAGCGGCGGCGCCCTGGCCCTGGGCCTCTACTTCCGCCAGCGCGGCGTGGCCATGCAGCTGCCCCTGGCCCAGCTGCCCGCGGTGGCCCGGCTGGCCGGGCCCAACATCCTGGGCTGGCACCTCTTCTCCATCCTGGGCCTGACCCAGCTGGCCTCGGGCCGGGCCGCCACCCTGGGATTCACCATGCCGGTGTGGACAGTGCTGATCAGCATCTGGCTGGGCCGCGAGGTGATGCGGCCGCGCGTGGCCATCGGCGCGGCCGCGGCCCTGGCGGCCGTGGCCCTGCTCTCGGCCCAGGAATGGTCCACCCTGGCCGGCCGGCCGCTGGGCGTGTTGTGGATGCAGGTGGCCGCGCTCTGCTGGGCTGGCGGCACCATCATGATGCGGGCCAGCAGGCTCAGCCTGCCCACCGAAGCCGTGACGGTCTGGATGATGGCCCTGGCCTCGGTGGTGTTCTGGGTGCTGGCCCTGGCCTTCGAGGCCCCGCCGGCCTGGGCCGGCCTCAGCACCGGGCTCTGGCTCTCCCTGGTCTGGGGCGTGCTGCTGAACTACGGCTATGCCCAGATCATCTGGTTCTCGATGGCCCGTGAGCTGCCGCCCTCGGCCGCGGCCTTCTCCATCATGGCCGTGCCCCTGGTGGGCAGCCTGGGCGCCCTGGTCATCGTGGGAGAACAGCCGCACTGGCAGGACCTGGTGGCCGGCGCCTGCGTGATGACGGCCATCGCCAGCGTGCTGCTGCCGGTGGGTGGCCGCCGCAGCGAGTGAGGGCACCGGTGGCAGGCTGTCCTGCCGATACCGGGCCGTCACATCCCGCAGCCACAATCTCGCCCGCCGCCGCGTCAGGCGCCCGCGCTTCGCAGGCCCGCGCACGGCCCACGTCCCGTACCGACCCAATGTCCGAGTCCTGCGTCCAAGCTGCAGCTTCCCCCCGCCTGGTGCTCATCGCCGCCCTGGCCCAGGGCCGGGTGATCGGCCGCGCCGGCACCCTGCCCTGGCATCTGCCGGCCGACCTGGCCCACTTCCGCCAGGTGACGATGGGGGCGCCGGTGCTGATGGGGCGGCGCACCTGGGCCTCGCTGCCCGAGCGCTTCCGGCCCTTGCCGGGGCGGACCAACATCGTGCTGACCCGCCAGCCCGGCTGGCAGCCGGAGTCCTTGGGCGCGCCCGGCCACCCCGGGGTGCTGACCGTCGCCTCACTGCCCGCTGCCCTGGCCGCCGTGGCCGAGCTGCGGCCCGCGCCGGCCCGCGTCTTCGTCATCGGCGGCGCCGAGCTCTACGCCCAGGCCCTGCCCCTGGCCGACGGGCTGGAGCTGACCGAGATCGACCTCGCCGTGCCCGATGGTGATGCCCACTTCCCCGCCTGGTCGACCGACGACTGGGAGGAGGTGGCGCGCGAGGCCCATGGTGCCAGCGCGACCAGCCCGCATGCCCACGCCTTCGTCACCTGGCGCCGGCGCGGCGGCTGAGGCCGGTGCACCGGCCTGCCCGCCCCGTTCCTCCCGTCTTTCCACACGACTCACTTCAAGGAGCTTCTCCATGTCCGGACACGGTTTCCACGTCCACGGCCCGCATGACCACGAGGTCGAACACGCCGCCCAGCACGGCGGCGCCGACAGCTTTGCCGGCAAGATCGCGGTGATGACCGCCCTGCTGGCCACGGTCGGCGCCCTCTTCAGCTACATGGGTGGCGCCACCCAGGCCAATGCCGGGCTGTTCAAGAACAACGCGGCCATCAAGAAGACCGAGGCCAGCAACCAGTGGAACTACTACCAGGCCAAGAGCAGCAAGCAGAACCTCTACGAGGTGACGCTGACCCTGCTGCCGGCCGAGAAGCAGGACAAGTACCGCGAGGAGATCGAGCGCTACAAGAAGGAGAAGGGCGAGATCAAGGCCGCCGCCGAGAAGCTCGAGGCCGAGGCCACCGCCTGGGACAAGCGCAGCGACGACGAGCTGCACCTGCACCACCGCTGGGCCCAGGCCACCACGGCGCTGCAGGTGGCCATCGCCCTGGCCGCCATCGCCATGCTCACCAAGCGCAAGTGGCTGGTGATGGGCATGTACGGCGTGGCCGCCATCGGCGTGGTGCTGGGCGGCCTGGCTGCCGCCCACATCTGATCCGAGGCCGGGGCCGGCCGGGCCCGGCCCCGGATCAGCTCTACGGCGTCAGAGCTGGTGCGTGGCGAGGCGGAAGTCCGGGTCTTCCGCAAACCGCTTGATCGCAAAGCCCAGGCTCTTCATGAGCTTGAGCATGGGCTCGTTGTTGGCCAGCACCAGGCCCTCGATCTCGGCCAGGCCCTTGTCGCGGGCCACTTCCATGATGGCTTCCATCATGCGTGAGCCCAGGCCCTTGCCCTTGAGTTCGTCCGAGATCAGCAGGGCGAACTCGCAGCTGGTCTGGTCCGGATTGGTGACGTAGCGCGACACGCCGATGATGCGTTCGCGCTCGCTGATCTCGCCGTCGGCGCCGGTGATGCGTTCGGACTGCACCGCCACCAGGGCCATCTCGCGGTCGTAGTCGATCAGGGTGAAGCGAGCCAGCATCTGCGGCGGCAGCTCGTTGATGGAGCTGACGAAGCGGAAGTAGCGGCTCTCGGGCGAGAGGCTCTGCACCAGCTCCTGCAGCATCTGGGCGTCATCCGGATGGATGGGCCGCACGGTGTATTCACCGCCGCCGCGCATCGGCCAGACCTGCTCGTAGCGCGCCGGGTAGGGCAGGATGGCCAGGTGGTTGTAGGGGTTGGACGGACTCACCCCGGCCTTGCCCGCCGTATTGCGGGCGCTGTCGATGACGATGCGGGCATCCACCGCCACCGCGCCGGCCTCGTCCACGATGATGGGGTTGATGTCCATCTCGCGCAGCTGGGGCAGTGCGCAGATCATTTCCGAGACGCGCAGCAGCACATGCTCCAGCGCGTCCATGTCCACCGCGCTGGCGCCGCGCCAGTCGCCCAGGGTCTCGGCCACGCGCGAGCGCTCGATCAGGCGGCGGGCCAGGAACTGGTTGAGCGGCGGCAGCTCCATGGCGCGGTCGCGGATCAGCTCGATCATGGTGCCGCCAGCGCCGAAGTTGATGACCGGGCCGAAGGGCTCGTCGGTCACCATGCCGATGCAGATCTCGCGGCCGCGCCGGGCCCGCGCCATCTTCTGCACCGTCACGCCGTTGATGCGGGCCTCGGGACGCAGCCGCTTCACCCGCTCGACCATGTCGTCGTAGGTGTCGCGGGCGCTGGCGCCATTCATGATGTTGAGCGCCACGCCCTGCACGTCGGACTTGTGGGCGATGTCGGGCGAATCGATCTTGAGCGCCACCGGAAAGCCCAGCTGGGTGGCGATCATCATCGCCTCGCCCGCGCTGCGCGCCAGGATGGTCTGGGTGACCGGGATGTGGAAGGCCGAGAGCAGGGTCTTGCTCTCCATCTCGGTCAGCACCTTGCGGCGCTCGGCCAGCACGCTCTCGATGATGAGGCGGGCGCCCTCGATGTCGGGCTCGGCCAGGTGGGAGACCGGCGGCGGCGTCTGCAGCAGCAGCAGCTGGTTCTGGTAGTAGGTGGCGATGTTGTTGAAGGCGCCCACCGCCGCCTCGGGCGTGCGGAAGCTGGGGATCAGCGCCTCGTTCAGCACCGCCCGGGCCGGCAGCACCGAGGCATCACCCATCCAGCAGGCCAGCAGGGGCTTGGCGCAGCCCTTCTTGGCCTGGGCCACCACCTGGGCCACGGCCGTGGCATCCACCTCGGCCTTGGGCGTGTGGATGACCAGCAGGCCGTCGATGCCGCGG
>JBJOKP010000262.1:0-4678 GCA_046046045.1 Pseudomonadota bacterium
GATCTTCAACGCCCGCCGCTTCGACTGCCGGCTCGACCACGTGCCCACGGTGATGCAGGTCTTCGAGGCCTGCATGGAGTTGCCGGCCTTCCAGGCCGCGCAGCCCGAGGCCTGCCCGGACGCCGCGGCGTGAGCCTGGTGGCGCCGGACGCCAGCCTGCTCGCGGATGAGGCCCTGCCGGCCGGCTGGCACCGGCCGCGCTTCACCTCGTCACGGGTCCACGCCCTCATGACCAGCCGCCAGGGCGGCTTCAGCCAGGCGCCCTTCGACAGCTTCAACCTGCGCCCGGGCCTGGGTGATGACGAGGTGGCTGTGGCCGCGAACCGCCGGTGCCTTGCCGGTCATCTGGCCCGCGATCTGGGCTGGCTGCCCGAACTGCTGCAGCAGGTGCATGGCGTGACCTGCCTGGACCTGGCCGACCTGCCGCTGCGGACCGGCGAGGCCGCCCTGCTGCAGATCGGCCCGGCCGCCGACGCCGCGCTGGGCCGTTCGCCCGGGCGGGTCTGCGAGATCCAGGTGGCCGACTGCCTGCCGGTCCTGTTCGCCGACCGTGCGGGCCGCGCCGTGGCGGCGGCCCATGCCGGCTGGCGCGGCCTGGCCGGCGGGGTGATCGAGCAGACCCTGGCCGCCCTGCAGCACCGCGCCGGCGTGGCCGCCGCCGAGGTGGAGGTCTGGCTGGGCCCCTGCATCGGGCCGACGGCCTTCGAGGTGGGCGAAGACGTGCGCCTGGCCTTCGGCGCCGTGGATGAGGCGACTTTCCGCCCGCGCGACGGCCTGGCCCCGACGACCCCGCCCAAGTGGTGGGCCGACCTGCCGGCGCTGGCTCGCCGGCGCCTCGCGCGGCTGGGCGTGAATTCGGTCAGCGGCAACGACGGCTCGGCCGCCTGGTGCACGGTCCGTAATCTGGACTATTACTCCTACCGCCGCGACCAGGGCCGCACCGGCCGGCAGGCTGCCTATATCTGGTTGAGTTGAGCCCGATTGAGGGCTGGGCTGGGTCAAGCGGGACGGACTCGATCAGGCCTCAGGCGATCCGGCCACTCGCGACGCAGACGCCGGTGAAGCGGCCGGTGACGGCGCCGCCTGCGCGCCAGCCTCCAGGCTGCGTGCCTCCTCCTGGGCGCGCTGGCGGCGCCGCAGCGGCGTGCCCATCACGTAGAGCACCACGCTGATGGGCAGCAGGCCATAGAGCAGAAAGGTGAACAGGGCGCCGAGCCAGCCACCCTGGGGGTGGAAGGCTTCGGCCAGGCTCATCATGAGAGCCACGTAGAGCCAGGCGATGGCGACGAGGTACATCCGGAAGACCAGTCCTGAGAGGCAGACCATGCGGCCACGGCCGGCGATTGCCGGGTGGCAACGCGGTGGTCGATTGTGCCGCCGCCGTCCAGACGGGTGGCCCTGTCAGCGTCGCCGGTCGTGGCGCAGCAGGGAGACCCAGCCCGGTTTCAACAGCTTCGTGCAAGCAAGCGCAGTCCATAATCTTTCACACTTTGGCCTGCCCACCGGCGGCCGACACGAGGCAGCCCAGCCGCTCACGCCGTGGCCGCTTCCCCAGAACCGAGCCCAGTCCGAGGAGACGATGAGCAAGACCCCCGAGGGATCCCCCACTGGCGCAAGCGCCGCGTTCTCCGCCAAGTCGATGGAAGAGGCCATGCGCCAGGTCTGGTCCATGGCGTCCTCGCCGCAGATCAGCCAGGCCTTCGAGCAGTGGAACAAGCTCAACCCCATGGCCGGTGCCATGGGCCAACTGGCAGCGCAGGCGGCCCAGGCCGCCCAGGCCATGCAGGGCGCCCAGGGCCTGAATCCCCTGGAGCAGTTCAAGAACCAGTTCAAGGATCTGCCCGGCTTTCCCGGCCTGGGTGGCATGCACGGCGCCGGTCATGTGGGTGAACATGTGCAGGCCATGAATGCCAGCATGGCGCAGACGCTGCAGGCCTTTGCCCAGCTCAAGATCCCGGCCGACAAGCTGGCCAAGGTGCAGGGCGACTACCTGCGCGAAGCGGCCGAGCTCTGGAACCAGTCCCTGGCGGCCAGCGCTGCCCAGGCCGGCCGTCTGGCCCAGGGCGCCGACGCCCAGGCCGCCGCGGCACCGGCCGGCCCCAAGCTCAACGATCGCCGCTTCTCCGGTGCCGACTGGGCCGCCAATCCGGGCGCTGCCTACACCGCGGCGAGCTATTTGCTCAATGCCCGCACCATGATGACCCTGGCCGATGCGGTTGAGGGTGACGCCAAGACCCGCCAGCGCGTGCGCTTCGCGGTGCAGCAGTGGATCGACGCGGCCTCGCCCTCCAACTACCTGGCCCTCAACCCCGAGGCCCAGAAGAAGGCGCTGGACACCAAGGGCGAAAGCATTGCCCAGGGCATGCAGTTGCTGCTCAAGGACCTGAAGCAGGGCCATGTGTCGCAGACCGACGAAAGCGTCTTCGAGGTGGGCCGCAACGTGGCCACCACCGAAGGCAGCGTGGTGTTCGAGAACGAGCTCATCCAGCTCATCGAATACAAGCCGCTGACGGCCAAGGTCTACGACAAGCCCATGCTGTTCGTGCCGCCGTGCATCAACAAGTTCTACATCATGGACTTGCAGCCGGAGAACTCGCTCATCCGCTATACCGTGGAGCAGGGTCACCGGGTCTTCGTGGTGAGCTGGCGCAACCCGGACGACTCGCTGGTCGCCAAGGGCTGGGACGACTACATCGAGCACGGCCCGCTGGCGGCCATCCGCACGGTGCAGGAAATCACCGGCGTCGACGAGATCAACATGCTGGGCTTCTGCGTCGGCGGCACCATCCTGTCGACCGCGCTGGCCGTGCTGGCCGCCCAGGGCGAGCAGCCAGCCCATTCGCTGACCCTGCTGACCACCCTGCTGGACTTCAGCGACACCGGCATCCTCGACGTCTTCGTCGACGAGGCCTCGGTGCAGCTGCGCGAGATGACCATCGGTCCGGACGCGCCCACCGGCCCGGGCATGCTCAAGGGCAAGGAACTCGCCACCACCTTCAGCTTCCTGCGTCCCAACGACCTGGTGTGGAACTACGTGGTGGGCAACTACCTGAAGGGCGAGGCGCCCCCGCCCTTCGACCTGCTGTACTGGAACGGCGACTCCACCAACCTGCCCGGCCCCATGTACTGCTGGTACCTGCGCCACATGTACCTGCAGGACGAGCTCAAGCAGCCGGGCAAGCTCACGGTCTGCGGCGAATCGGTCGACCTGGGCAAGGTCAAGGCTGACGTGTTCGTCTACGCCTCGCGCGAGGACCACATCGTGCCCTGGTCATCGGCCTACCTGAACACCCGCCTGTTCAAGGGCGACACCCGCTTCGTGCTGGGCGCCTCGGGCCACATCGCCGGCGTGATCAACCCGGCCAGCAAGAACAAGCGCAACTACTGGACCAATGCCAAGCTGGGCGGCAGCGCCGAGCAGTGGTTCGCCGGCGCCAAGGACGTGCCGGGCAGCTGGTGGAACGACTGGAGCGCCTGGCTGGCCGAGCGCAGCGGCAAGCAGGTTGCCGCGCCAAAGACGGCCGGCAGCCGCAAGCACAAGGTCATCGAGCCCGCACCCGGTCGTTACGTCAAGGCCAAGGCCTGAGGCCGACGGCATCATCCTGATCCGTGGCGCGTGCGGCCGCATCACGCGCGACGGATCAAGGCGGGGCTCGCCGACGGGCCCCTCCCAGCCAGCCATCCCGCGATGGCCGGCACCCCAAGCGATATCGCGGACAGCAACAGGAAAGACTCGTAGGAGATTGCCATGACTCAGAAGATCGCATACGTCACCGGCGGCATGGGCGGCATCGGCACGTCCATCTGCCGTCGCCTGCACCAGGATGGTTTCAAGGTCATCGCCGGCTGCGGCCCCAGCCGTGACTTCCAGAAGTGGCTGGACGAGCAGAAGGCCGACGGCTACACCTTCTACGCCTCGGTGGGCAACGTGGCTGACTGGGAATCGACCGTCGCCGCCTTCAACGCCGCCGTGGCCGAACATGGCCCGATCGACGTGCTGGTGAACAACGCCGGCATCACGCGCGACCGCATGTTCCTGAAGATGACGCCGGACGACTGGAAGGCCGTCATCGACACCAACCTGAACTCCATGTTCAACGTGACCAAGCAGGTCGTGCCGGGCATGGTCGAAAAGGGCTGGGGCCGCATCATCCAGATCAGCTCGGTCAACGGCGCCAAGGGCCAGGCCGGCCAGACCAACTACTCGGCTGCCAAGGCCGGCATGCACGGCTTCTCCATGGCCCTGGCCCTGGAACTGGCCAGCAAGGGCGTGACGGTCAACACCGTGAGCCCGGGCTACATCGGCACCGACATGGTCCGAGCCATCAAGCCCGAAGTGCTGGAGAAGATCGTCGGCACGATCCCGGTCAAGCGCCTGGGCACGCCCGAGGAAATCGGTTCCATCGTCGGCTGGCTGGCCGGCCCGGATTCGGGCTTCACCACCGGTGCCGAGTTCGCCTGCAACGGCGGCCTGCACATGAGCTGACGAGACTGGCACGGACAGCCGTGGCGCCCCTGTGGCGCTGCGGTCTGCCTGGCTGATGTCTGGGGCCGCTGCTGCGGCCCTTTTTGTTTTCGGCCGGGCTTGCTGGCCCGCGGCGCCGGGCCGGGTTAGCACCACCTCGGCCTGCAGCGTTTAGGCAGCGCTCAGGCCGTCGTCGCCACGTTGATCGATCCC
>JBJOKP010000263.1:0-4654 GCA_046046045.1 Pseudomonadota bacterium
GCGCGGCGCGAGACCGACACCCTGGACACCTTCGTCGACTCGTCCTGGTACTTCATGCGCTACTGCGATGCGCGCGACGAGCAGGCCATGGTCGGCGCCGGCACCGACTACTGGATGCCCCCCGCGGGCGCGGCGCAGGGGGGCGCCGGCATGGACCAGTACATCGGCGGCATCGAACACGCCATCCTGCACCTGCTCTATGCGCGCTTCTGGACCAAGGTGATGCGCGACCTGAAGCTGGTGAAGGTCAGCGAACCCTTCACCAGGCTGCTCACGCAGGGCATGGTGCTCAAGGGCGCCTACTTCCACAAGCCCGAGGGCGGTGGCAAGAACTACTACTGGGAGCACGAGGTCGAGCCGATCACGAACGAGAACGGCCTCATCGTCGGCGGCAAGCTCAAGGCCGATGGCACGCCGCTCGAGTACGAGATGACGACGATGTCGAAGTCGAAGAACAACGGCGTCGACCCCCAGGACCTGATCGACCGCTACGGCGCCGACACGGCCCGCCTCTTCGTCATGTTCGCCAGCCCGCCCGAGCAGACGCTGGACTGGAACGATGCCGGCGTGGACGGCGCGCACCGCTTCCTGAAGCGGGTGTGGGAATTTCCTCAGGGCAACGGAGTTCGTGGAGCACTCGAACATGTCCGCTCAAGTGGCTTCGTTTTGAACAAAGTTGCTGGCCAGGACGAGGACCTATGGAAAGCCCGTCGAGAAGCGCATCTGATCCTGAAACAGATCGCCTCTGACTACGAGCGCATGCAATACAACACGGTGGTGTCTGGGTGCATGAAGCTTCTCAACTTGCTGGAGCGGGTCGCGAAGATTCAAGCCACCACTGTCAATGTCCGCGATTTTGTGATTGAGGAAGGTCTAGGAATCTTGCTGCGCGCGCTCTATCCAGCGTGCCCGCACATCACCCAGGCTATGTGGGATGAACTTGGCTACGCTGCCCGCATCGGGGGTCTGCTCGATGCCCCCTGGCCGGCGGTGGACGACGCCGCCCTGGTGCAGGACGAGATCGAGCTCATGCTGCAGGTCAACGGCAAGCTGCGTGGTGCCATCACCGTGCCGGCCAGCGCCGACAAGGCTGCCATCGAGGCCCAGGCCGCGGCCAGCGCTGAAGTCGCCAAGTTCGCCGAAGGCAAGCCGGTCAAGAAGATCGTGGTCGTGCCTGGCCGCCTCGTCAACGTGGTGGTCTGAGAGCCCGCATGAGCGCCCCGACCCTGGCCCGTGGCGGGCGCCTTCCCCTCGACATCACCCGACGTGCCGCCGCAGAGCTGGCCCTGGGTGCCGCCCTGGTCACCACGCTGGGCCTGGCCGGCTGCGGCTTCGTGCCCTCGCAGCCGCCGCGCCTGGCGGCCGGGCGGCGCGTGGCCCTGCGTGGCTTCGACCGCTACAGCGGCGTGGCCGACGAGCTGCGCCGGCAGATCCGCGCCACGCCGGGTGCCCGCGTGGTCGAGGCCCAGGACCAGGCCGATCTCATCCTCGCCGCGCTGGAGGACAAGGTGGAGCGTGTGGTCGCCGCCTCCACCGCCGCCGGCCTGGTCACCGACCTGACCCTGCGCACGCGGCTGCGCTTCGAGGTGCGGGATCCCTCCGGCCGGATGTTGATCGATGCCACCGAGCTGCTCATCAGCCGCGACATGAGCTACGGCGAAAGTGTCGCCCTGGCCAAGGAGCACGAGGCCCGCATGCTGCTACGCAGCATGCAGACCGAGCTGGCCAGCCAGGTGCTGCGCCGCATGGCCGCCCTGCCCGGGGTGGGCGGGGCTGGCGCGGCAGCGGCGTCGGCGGCCGGGGGCTGAGGCGGTGCAGCTCCGCGCCGAGCAGCTCACCCAGGCCCTGGGCCGCGGCCTGGCGCCGCTCTACGTCGTGCATGGCGACGAACCCCTGCTGGCCCAGGAGGCGGCCGACGCCATCCGCGCCGCCGCCCGGGCCGATGGATATGGCGAGCGCCAGGTCCACACCGTCGCCGGCGCCCACTTCGACTGGAGCGGGGTGCTGGGAGGCGCGGCCGAGCTGAGCCTGTTCGCCAACCGCCAGCTGGTCGAGATCCGCATCCCCTCGGGCAAGCCGGGCAAGGACGGCTCGGACGCCTTGCAGCGCTACGCCGCCCGCCTGCCCGAGGACACGCTCACCCTGGTCACCCTGCCCAAGCTGGACTTCACCCAGCTCAAGAGCGCCTGGTTCAGCGCCCTGGACGATGCCGGCGTCATCGTGCGGGTCGATCCGGTCGACCGTCGCCAGCTGCCGCAGTGGCTGGCCCAGCGCCTGGCCGCCCAGGGCCAGCGGGTGGAGGACGGCGAGGCCGGCCAGGCCACCCTGGCCTTCTTCGCCGACCGGGTGGAGGGCAATCTGCTCGCCGCCCACCAGGAACTGGCCAAGCTGGGCCTGCTGCATCCGGCCGGCGTGCTGAGCTTCGAGCAGGTGCAGCAGGCCGTGCTGGACGTGGCCCGCTACGACGTCTTCAAGCTCGGCGAGGCCGTGCTGGGCGGCGACCTGGCGCGCGCCCTGCGCATGCTTGACGGCCTGGCCGCCGAGGGTGAGGCCGCCGTGCTGGTGCACTGGACCCTGGCCGACGACCTGCGCCTGCTGCGCCGGGTCCATCAGGCCCTGATGGCCGGCCGGCCCCTGCCCATGGCGCTGCGCGAGTCGCGCGTCTGGGGCACGAAGGAAAAGCTGGTCGAGCGCCTGGGCGACCGCCTGCGCGACCCGGCCGCCAGCGCCCGGCTCGATGCCCTGGTGCTGGGCGCCCAGGTCTGCGACGGCATCGTCAAGGGCCTGCGTGAGCCCGAGTGGCCGTCCGAGCCCTGGCTGGCCCTGCGCCGCCTGGTGCTGATGGCCCTGCGTTTCACCCGGCCGGGCCGGGCCGGTGGTGGCGCGGAAAAGAGAGCGGCCGGCGCAGCACCCTCGCAGAGGGCACCGGGCCGGCCGGCTTGAGCTTCGGACGCTGCCCGGGCAACTCGGGCAGTCGGGGCAACTCGGACAGCTGAGGCGAGTGGCGTGGCGGTGTCAGTCCGCCGTGGGGCTGATCAGCCCGCTGTGGCCTTGCACTGCTTGGCGCATTCCACGCAGGCTTCGCCGCAGGCCTTGCACTCGGCGTGTTTGCTGGCGTGCTTGCGGCACTCCTTCTCGCAGTCGTCACAGGCGGCCGCGACGGCGCGGGCCAGCGACTTCAGCTGGCTGCCGTTCTGCACCGAGACCTTCTGCAAGGCGGTGCACATGGCCAGCATCTGGTTGACGGAGGCAGCACAGCCGGCCATCTCCTTGTCGCCCTGGCCCATCAGCTCGATGCAATGGGCCAGGCAGGTTTCGCCCTTGACTAGGCAATCTGCCGCCGAGACCGTCAAGGCCGAGGGACCCTTGGCCCCATGATGATGATGATGATGGCGGTGACCGGCATGAGGATCCGAGGCGGGGCCGGCGGCCTGCTGGGCAAAGGCCTGGCCGGCCAGACCGGCGAGGGTGGCCAGACCGGCGGCTTGAAACAGATCGCGACGTTCCATGAGGGGCTCCTTGGGTGGGTGTTGTGCGGGCAAGTCTATGGGAAAGGACGCCAACTATAGGCAGCACGCACCCTGGCGCACAGGCCCTGAGACCTGATGCGCGTCAAACCGTCCGCGAACGTGGGGGGGCCAGAACAAGAGGTTTCCAGCGCGTGAGCGCCATGTGTCCGGACCTTGCTGGACAGGCCCCGCCCAGGCGCCGGCGCCGGGCATCCAGGTCAGTAGCCGCGCGCCCGCTCCACCCGGCCCGAAAGATCGTCCGGCAATGGGGCGCCCCGGCCCAGGGCCGCGCGCACGCGGCGGATGTTGTGGGCCGCCACGACGGCGGCGCTGCGCGGATCGGTCAGGGCCGCCACATGGGGCAGCACCGTGACCTGGGGATGGCGCCAGTAGGGGTGGTCGGGCGCCAGCGGCTCCTGGGTGAAGACGTCCAGCACGGCATGGCCGATCTGCCCGCTGGCCAGGGCGGCGAGCAGGTCGGCGTCCACCACCGCCGCGCCGCGGGCCAGGTTGACCAGGCCGGCGCCGCGCCGCAGGCCGGCCAGGCGCGCGGCATCGAAGAAACCGCGGGTCTGCGGCGTGAGTGGCAGCAGATTGATGACCACCTCGGCCTCGGCGGCAAAGCGCTGCCAGTCGGCCTCGCCGCTGCCGTAGCGCCAGCGGGGCGGCGGCAGTTCGGGCGTGGCGACCGGCGCGGTGGCCGGCGTCAACAGCTCGGCGTTCAGGTCCACCCGGCAGCGGGCGCTGCGGCCCCAGCTGTCCACCGGGTAGCCCAGGGTGAGCAGCTGGCGGGCCACGGCCAGGCCCAGCTCGCCGGCGCCGGCCACCAGCACGCGGCATTCGTCGGCACGGCGCTGGGGCAGTGGGGACCAGCGTCCTTCGGCCTGCTGGCGGGCGTAGTGGTGAAACCCGCGGTGCAGGCTGAGCACGGCCCAGGCAGCCGTCTGGGCCATGGCCGCCGTCATGGCCGGGTCGACCATGCGGGCCAGGGGCAGGTGCGCCGGCAGGCTGGGGTCGTCCAGCAGACGGTCCACGCCGGCCCAGAGCGACTGCACAAAGCCCAGGTTGGGGTAGCCGACCAGCTGGCCGGGCTGGGGGTTGGCGACGATGGCCACGTCCACCGCAGCCCGTTCACCCGGGCTGGC
>JBJOKP010000264.1:0-4653 GCA_046046045.1 Pseudomonadota bacterium
TGGAGGCGATGTTGACGATGCGCCCGCCGGTGTAGGTGCCCGGTGCGGCGCCACGGGCCCGCGCCACCATGCGCCGGCCCACTTCCTGGGCGACGAAGAAGGCGCCGCGGGTGTTGGTGTCCATCACAAAGTCGTAGTCGTCCGGCGTGACGTCCAGGATCTTCTGGGTGGTGGAGACGCCCGAGTTGTTGATCAGGATGTCCAGGGTGCCGACCTCGGTCTCGGCATGGGCCACGGCGGCCTTGATGCTGTCCACGTCGGTCACGTCGAGCTCGACCACATGGGCGTCGCCGTCCTTGGCCTCGATCTCGGCGCGCAGTTCCTTCAGGCGGTCGGTGCGGCGGCCGGCCAGCACCACGGCGGCGCCGGCCCTGGCCAGGGTGCGGGCGAACTGGGCGCCCAGGCCGCTGGAGGCGCCGGTGACCAGGGCCACGCGGCCCGACAGATCGATGCTGTAGCTCATGTCTTCTACTCGGTGTCTAGGGAGGGGATGGGGCGCGCACGCCCAGCCGTTTCAGGTCGGATTCACGGTCGGTTTCACGATAGCACGCGGCTAGGGGCGATCCGGTCACGCGATCGACAGGGCCCCGGGCGACGAGGACCGCCATCCGGCTGGCGTCAAGCGGAGCGCAAAAATAGCACGATCGTTCGATTTTCTGTCCTCCCGCCCCTAGAATGTTGCCGCAGCGGGCCGGCCTCACGGCCCGTTGCCACGCTCCCCCTCCGATCACACCCCTCTATCCCTCATGAGCCCCCAAGACATCCTTGCGCAGTACGGTCCCCGCGAGTCCATGGAGTACGACGTGGTGGTGGTCGGCGGCGGCCCGGCCGGCCTGTCCACCGCCATCCATCTGAAGCAGCTGGCGGCCCAGCGCGGCGGCGAGGTGAACGTGGTGGTGCTGGAAAAGGGCGCCGAGCCGGGCGCCCACATCCTCTCGGGCGCGGTGATGGACCCGCGCGCGCTCAACGAGCTCATCCCCGACTGGAAGGCCAAGGGTGCGCCGCTGAACCAGCCCTGCGCCGACGAC
Source organism: Pseudomonadota bacterium (assembly GCA_046046045.1). GTDB lineage: Bacteria > Pseudomonadota > Gammaproteobacteria > Burkholderiales > Burkholderiaceae_C > Sphaerotilus. Next base: position 1,029 of record JBJOKP010000264.1, read on the forward strand.
GACGTCTACTTCCTGACGGCGACCGGCGCCCAGCGCACGCCCGACTTCCTGGTGCCCGAGTGTTTCCACAACGAGGGCAACTACGTCATCAGCCTGGGCCTGCTGACCAAGTGGCTGGGTGAACAGGCCGAGAGCCTGGGCGTGGAGATCTTCCCCGGCTTCACCGCCGCCGAGGTGCTCTATGACGAGGCCGGCCGGGTGCGCGGCGTGGCCACCGGCAACCTGGGCATAGGCAAGGACGGCAAGCCGCACGACGGCTTCCAGATCGGCATGGAGCTGCTGGGCAAATACACGGTGTTTGCCGAAGGGGCACGCGGCCACCTGGGCCGCCAGCTCATCGCCCGCTACAAGCTCGACGAGGGCAAGGACCCGCAGGGCTATGCCATCGGCATCAAGGAGCTGTGGGAGATCGATCCTGCCAAGGCCCAGCCCGGCAAGGTGGTGCATACCGCCGGCTGGCCCATGGACAGCTCGACCTATGGCGGCGGCTTCCTCTACCACCAGGAGAACAACCAGGTCACCCTGGGCTTCGTCACCGGCCTGGACTACAGGAACCCCTGGCTGAGCCCCTTCGAGGAGATGCAGCGCTGGAAGACCCACCCGGTCGTCCGCGCCCACATCGAGGGCGGCAAGCGCATCGGCTACGGCGCCCGTGCCATCACCGCCGGCGGCCTGATGTCCCTGCCGCGCACCATCTTCCCGGGCGGCGCCCTGGTGGGCTGCGAGGCCGGCTACCTGAATGCCGCGCGCATCAAGGGCAGCCATGCGGCCATCAAGACCGGCATGCTCTGCGCCGGCGCCATCGACGGCGCCCTGGCCGCCGGCCGCAGCGGCGACATGCTGGAGGCCTACCCCGCCGCGTTCGAGCAGAGCTGGCTCTACGACGAACTCAACCAGGCGCGCAACTTCAAGTCCTGGTTCAAGAAGGGCATGTGGGTGGGCTCGGTGATGACCGGCATCGAACACTGGCTGCTGCCCAAGCTGGGCATCAAGTCGCCGCCCTGGTCCATCCACCGCACCCAGCCCGACCACAGCTACCTGAAGCCGGCGGCCGAGTGCGCGAAGATCGACTATCCAAAGCCCGACAACGTGCTGACCTTCGACCGCCTGAGCTCGGTCTTCCTCAGCAATGCCAACCACGAGGAAAACCAGCCCGCCCACCTCACGCTGAAAAATGCCGAGGTGCCGGTGCAGGTGAATCTGGCGAAATATGGCGGGCCGGAAAGCCGTTATTGCCCGGCCGGCGTGTATGAATTCGTCGAGGCCGAGGGCGGCGCGCAGAAACTCCAGATCAACGCCCAGAACTGCGTGCACTGCAAGACCTGCGACATCAAGGACCCGACACAGAACATCGTCTGGGTGACGCCCGAAGGCGGCGGCGGGCCGAATTACGTCGGCATGTGATGGCAGCAGTTCGGCGCCTGATCACGCGGGGCCTTCGGGCCCCTTTTTCATGGCTGGACGTCGGACCGCCGCATCAAGGCGCACGGGCAGCGTGACCTGCGCCCCCGCGAAGGCGGCTTGCCGCCGCCGTCAACCTTATTGCTACTTCATACATCACACCACTACGGGTGGGAGGCGCCCGATTCGTTGCAGACCCACGACGACGGAATGCACAAAATCGGGAAGTCCTTGGGCGCACCAGTATCCGCAAAAGCTGGGCAAACCTCCCATTCAAAGGCATCTCCCCGATCACCCCCGGCGCTTGATGGCCCGCCAGACCGCCATTCACACCGCTTGAATGCGCATGCTGCAGCGACTGGAAGCGATGCCCTGGTCAGCTTGGGCGCCCCCCTTGGACCGGCAAGACGGGCCGTCAGGCGGTCGTGTGTGAACTTGAACCTCCAGCCCGGCGCTGGCCGCACCCGACCGCACCATCCTTCAGTTCGAACTTATCGATGAATAAGTTTCTAGACCACGATCCGCACATTACGCGGCAATAAGTCTTGTCGTCGCAGGGAGGCTGAGGCCGGGTTCATCGCGGCGTCTCGCTGACTTAGCAAAGCTTGCGTCGATCTTGGGTTTCCCTAAACTTTCTTCACCTGCTGCCGATGAAGCCCCGGGGTCAGAAATACGTGCAGGCTGACACCGGGCACTGCCGCCAAGTCCTGCCGACTTGACTGCGACAAGGTTCTCACTCCGACGCGGCCAGTTTCTGAACTGGCCAGGGTTTCCTTTTGCCTGTCAAGAACGCTCATGGACATGACGCCCGCTGGTTTGATTTATCCCGTCGTCTCGGCCGGGATGTGTGCCACCGCCCCTGCATTTTCGTACCGAGGAGTTCTCACCATGAAGAAACTGCGCTGCCTGTCCGCCGCCCTGGCTCTGGCCGGTATTGCCACCTCGCTCAGCGCGGCAGTCTGCAGCAGTGATCCAGCCACGCCGTTCACCTCCGGGCCGCTGGATCCGGTCAGCAAGTTTTCCCAATACGTGGTGGACTCCAATGGCGTGGGCCTGATGGTCTGCACCGACAGCGCCACCAACGACGGCAATCCCCCGCCGTGTTTCTTTGACCCGGTGGAGCCAGGCAATGCGCTGTCCACGGCCCTGGGACGAGGCGGCGAAGCCTTCTTCTACCTCGCCGACAACGTCTTCACCACCACCGGCACCAACCAGATCGATGCCGTCGTCGTCATGGCGCTGGAATCCGCCTTCCTGAGCCCCTCGGTCACCGATGGCTTCCAGACCCAGTTCCAGCGCCTGCGCATCCGGGTCAATGTGGCTGCCACCGGCATCTACACGGTCGATCACCCCTGGGGCCGGAAGAGCTACACCGTCACCCAGGTCAGCACCAAGGGCGGCGGTGGCGCGCGCGAGATCAACGACACCGTGGACGTGACCTTTCCGGAGGCCGCCTCGGTGCCCGGCCTGGTGACGCCCTTCCTCAAGTGGGACCCGGCCCTGGCCCCTGCTGCACCCGCAGGCTATCTGGGTGATGGCCTGACCCTGCACCGCGTGATCGGCAGTCCCTGCGGCAACAACCACGTTCGCATCAGCGCCACGGCCCTCGACGGCGTGACACCGCTGGCCATCGATCCAGGCGACACGGACGGGGATGGTTCTACGGCCAGCTACACCAGCCACCAGTTCACGGTGATGGGCAAGCTGGCGCCGCTGAGCGTGACGCCGCTTTCGGTCGGCAATGCGTACTACACCCGCACGGCGGCGGCCACCAGCATCCACATCATGGCCAGTTCCGCACCCACCGCCATCGTCACCGCAGCCCCCGGTGGCCGCATGCTGACCGACGGCCAGGGGCGCTTCTTCGTCAGCAGTCCCTACGCTGGCGCCGCCCTGCCGCCGACCGTGCAGGTGACGGCCACAGACCTGGCCAACGGCACCATCGCCAATGACCAGCCCAATGTGCCGCTGCGCGATCTGGTCACCATCACCAAGGCCGAAGCCACCTGCAAGGTGGCGACACGGCTGTGCGATCTGGTGGTGCAGGCCGAGTCGAGCGACTCCACCGTGGCCCCCACCCTCACCCTGGCCCACACCGGCGCGCCACTGGTGAATGGCGTCATCAGCCTCACCGGTGCTGTCGCCCTCCCCGGCGCGGTGACCGTGATTTCATCGGCGGGAGGCGCCGCTTCCCTGCCCATCACCATCATCAACCAGTGAGGAG
>JBJOKP010000265.1:0-4609 GCA_046046045.1 Pseudomonadota bacterium
CGGGACAAGATGGGATCAGGCGGTGCGGCCGCCACCGCCGTGGTGCCGGGGTGTGGCCGCTGAAGGGCTGGGTCCGTGCCGGTCGGCGCGCGGATCAGGAGGGGATCTTCTCCAGGCAGTAGCCCAGGCCGCGCACGGTGGCGATGCGGATGGGGCCTTGCTCGATCTTCTTGCGCAGGCGGTGGATGTAGACCTCGATGGCGTTGTTGCTCACCTCCTCGCCCCATTCACACAGGCGCTCGACCAGCTGGTCCTTGCTCACCAGGCGGCCGGCGCGCTGCAGCAGCACCTCCAGCAGGCTGAGCTCGCGGGCCGAGAGGTCGACCATCTGCTCGTTGATGTAGGCCACGCGGCCGGTGGCATCAAAGGTCAGCGGGCCATGCTTGATCAGGGCGCTGGCCGACCCGAGTCCGCGCCGCGTCAGGGCGCGCACGCGGGCTTCGAGTTCCTGCAGCGAGAAGGGCTTGGCCATGTAGTCGTCGGCACCCAGGTCCAGGCCCTTGACGCGCTGCTCGATGCTGTCGGCCGCCGTGAGGATGAGCACCGGCAGGGCAGAGCCGCGTCCGCGCAGGCGCTTGAGCACCTCCAGGCCGTGCATGCGCGGCAGGCCCAGGTCGAGGATGAGCAGGTCGAACTCGTGGGCAGCGAGGGCCGCATCGGCCTCCGAACCACTGCTGACCTGGTCGACCGCATAACCTGCCGCGCGCAGGCTACGGAGCAGGCCATCGGCCAGGACCTGGTCATCTTCGGCAATCAGAATGCGCATGGGCGGGTCTCCTCGGGCGGTCGGGTGCGAAAAGAGGGATGCCCCGCCAACCTTGCTGTGCGGCGCATTGTAGGAAGGCGACTGTCTCGAAACGGACGCAGGCGGCACGGCGATCGCGAGACCCTCTGCCGGCGCACAAACTACTGTACAAACGTCCAGCTTCGCAGATAATGGCTCGCGATCTTTCGCTGTCCCTCCGGAGCCTCCGACCATGTCTGCCCAGCCCAATTCATCCGCCGTGAACACCGAGAAGGCCAAGGCCCTGCAGGCCGCCCTCGCCCAGATCGAGAAGCAGTTCGGCAAGGGCTCGATCATGCGGTTGGGTGTGGGCGAGAAGATCGAGGACATCCAGGTCGTCTCCACCGGCTCGCTGGGCCTGGACATCGCCCTGGGCGTGGGCGGCCTGCCGCGCGGCCGGGTGATCGAGATCTACGGCCCCGAGTCCTCCGGCAAGACCACGCTCACCCTGCAGGTCATCGCCCAGATGCAGCAGCAGGCGGGCACCTGCGCCTTCATCGATGCCGAACACGCGCTGGACGTCCAGTACGCGCAAAAGCTTGGCGTCAAGCTGCACGAGTTGCTCATCAGCCAGCCCGACACCGGTGAGCAGGCCCTGGAAATCGTCGATGCCCTGGTGCGCTCGGGCTCGGTCGACCTCATCGTCATCGACTCGGTGGCTGCCCTGACCCCCAAGGCCGAACTCGAAGGCGAGATGGGTGACGCCCTGCCCGGTCTGCAGGCCCGCCTGATGAGCCAGGCCCTGCGCAAGCTCACCGCCACCATCAAGAAGACCAACTGCATGGTCATCTTCATCAACCAGATTCGCATGAAGATCGGCGTGATGTTCGGCAGCCCCGAGACCACCACCGGCGGCAATGCGCTCAAGTTCTATTCGTCGGTTCGCCTGGACATCCGCCGCGTGGGCAGCATCAAGAAAGGCGAGGAAGTCATCGGCAGCGAGACCCGCGTCAAGGTGGTGAAGAACAAGGTCGCCCCGCCCTTCAAGACCGCCGACTTCGACATCCTCTACGGCGAAGGCATCAGCCGAGAGGGCGAGATCGTCGACCTGGGCGTGATTGCCAAGATCGTCGACAAGTCCGGCGCCTGGTACGCCTACAAGGGCGAGAAGATCGGCCAGGGCAAGGACAACAGCCGCGAGTTCCTGCGCGAGAACCCCGACCTGGCCGTGGAGATCGAAAACCGCATCCGCGAAAGCATGGGCGTGGCGCTGCTGCCCACCGGCAGCAACGGCGCGGCGGACTGAGCCAGCGGCCACGGCACCGCCTGCGCTGACAGCCCTCAGGCAGGCCGCCGCCACCGCAGCGGCGCCTGCGCGGCCTAGGCCTGCAGCTTGGCGGCCCCAAGGCCCGCGACTGCCATCCACCTGCGATGAACACCCCCCGGGACGCCACCAGCCTGGCCGTCACGCTGCGCCAGCGGGCCCTGGCCTGCCTGGCCCGGCGCGAATACTGTCGGGCTGAACTGGCCCAGCACCTTCGGCTGAGCCTGCAACGCGATGCCAGGCGCCAAGCACGGGCCGACCAGGCCGAGCGGCGCGGCGCCGACCTGCGGGAAGACGAATCGGCGGCGACCTTTCCGAACCTGGCCCAGGACCTGGATCTGGCGGCAGACGCCTGCGACGCCGATCCTGCCGACCTCATCGACACCCTGCTGACGGAACTCGCGAGCCGAGGCCTGCTGGACGACGGCCGGGCCGCCGAGAGCCTGATCCACCGCCGTGGCCAGGGACTGGGGCGCAGCCGCCTGGCCCTGGAACTGCGCCGCAAGGGCGTGCCCGAGGAGGTAGTCGCCACCGCGCTCGACGAGGCCGGCATGGACGCCGCCAACGACGAAGCCCGCGCCCTCAGCCTGCATGAGCGGCGCTACGGCGAGGTGCCACCGGCCGACCTGCGCGAGGCGCAGCGGCGCATGCGTTTCCTGCTGGCGCGTGGCTTCAGCGCCGAGGTGGTGAAGCGGGTTGTGCCACGCCCGGTCCGCCCTGACTGAAGCCCCCGCCCAAGGGCGAAGGCGCAGCAACCCCGGGCAGGCGGGCGCCTTGCACCTGGCCGACCGGGCTTTCCGCCGCAGGTATCCTCAGCTCCCATGCTGAGATTGCTCACCCGCTGGTTCTGCCTGGCCGCCGCCCTGCTTTTCATCGCCCATGTCTACCCGGGCCTGACGGTCACCAACTTCGGCTCGGCCCTGGCAGCGGCGCTGATGATTGGCGCCCTCAACACGCTGCTCCGGCCGTTGCTGGTGCTGCTCACGCTGCCGGTGACGCTGCTGAGCCTGGGGCTCTTCCTCTTCATCATCAATGCCGCCATGTTCTACAGCGCGGCCTGGCTGCTGGACGGCCTGGCGGTGAAGGGCTTCGGGGCGGCGCTGGTCGCTTCGCTGATCTACAGCCTGTGCGGCATGGTCATCGAGGTGGCCCTGGCCCAGCTGTTCCGGCGCCCTGCGCCGGGTGACGCGTCACGCTGACCCCGCCTCAGCGCCTGGTCAGGGCGCGACAGAACTGGGATGACGGGCCGCTCCCGCGCACCCCTCTCGCAGCGCTCACAAGGAAACGCCGGGCCGCCCCAAGTTTCCTTGACCCCCACGGGGGGCGGGCGGGGCGCAGCCCGGCCCTGGGGGCGCTCAGAGTTGACCGTTGTTGCGCTCTTCGGCCATTTCGCGCCGGCGCCGCATTTCCACGGCGGTGAGGCGGGCATCGATGACGGCGGCATCCACGCTGTCTCCCTGTCCGCTGCTGCGGGCCAGACGCTGGCCAGCGCGCAGGCGGTCCGCCGCAGCTTGCAGATTGCCGTAGGCGACCTGCACTTCGGCCTGGGCACGCAGGGCCGCCAGGGATTGGCCGGCACGATCCAGAAGTTGACCCAGCAGGTCCCACGCCGTGGCATCGTCCGGATGCAGGGCCACCCAGGTCTGGAGTGCCTGGGTGCGACTGCCCAGTTCGCTCACCGGTGCGGCCTGCGGACCGGTGGCCGCGAGCACCACCGTGGCCCCCAGCAGCAGGCCGGCACGGCTGCGCCCGTCCACATGTCCCCGCAGGACGTCGAGGGCGTCTGCGGCACGGCCGCGCGCCGCCAGGCTTTCCACCACCAGGGCCTGCATGGCCTGATCAGCGGCCGGATGGGGCGCGGAGAGTGCCAGGCCACGCTTGAGCGCCTGGTCTGCCCGCGCCCAATCCTTGAGCCGGGTCGCGGCCAGGGCGGCGGCATAGGCGGTCGCCAGGGCATCTGGGGACGGCTGGCCGGTCGTGGCCGCCCGGTTGGGCGCCGTCACCGACGCTGCATCCACCACCTTGACCATGCGGAAGGCGGGGGCCGGTGCCGTGGTGGCGATCGCGGCACCGGCGGCCAGGCGCTGCAGGGTTTCGCTGCGGCCATCCATCAGGGCGCGGGCCCGGCCCTGCATGGCGGCATGCAGCCAGCGCGAGTCTTCGCCGCCCGAGACGATGTCGAGCGACAGGTCGGCTCCGCTCACCCCCAGGCGCTGGCGCGCTTCGCCGATGCGCTCCCCGGTCAGCGGGTGGGTGCGCAGATAGGGGAACTGCTGGCTGTCCAGGCGCGAGGCGGCCTGCAGGCGCTCGAACATGCCCACCATGGCCACCGGCGCATACCCAGCGCCGGCCAGCACGCCGAAGCCGACGCGGTCGGCCTCGCGCTCCATGTCGCGCGAGAAGTTGAGCTGCCCCTGGGCCGCCACGCCCTGGCCACCCATGATGAGGGCACTGGCCTGATCCGGGCTGCGCGAGGCGGCCATCACGCCCAGGATGAGGGCAGCCACGCCCACCAGGCTCTGGCGTCGGTTCACCGCGATGTTGCGGGCGATGTGGCGCTG
>JBJOKP010000266.1:0-4609 GCA_046046045.1 Pseudomonadota bacterium
CTGCCCCACCGGGCCTGGGCAGGCTCATGGCGTGGGCAGGGGCTGGATGGCGTCGCGGGATTGTGCCCAGGCCCGGTGGGGCAGGCGGTCCCGGTCGGGACCCGCCGCCCGGCTCAATCGTCCCGCTCGCCTGCCCGCGGCTGGTACTTGGCCAGCCAGGCCGGCGTGAAGGCGAAACGTTCGGCAGCGAAGACGGCCGTGACGCAGGGCCCGCCCGATCGGCCGTCCTGGCCCAGGGTGACGTATTGCCACTGGTTGCCGCGGCGCAGCATCAGCACCTGGGCGGGCTGCAGGCCGCCGCGCTGGTAGAGCGGGTAGCGGGCCTCGGCGGCGGACTGGAAGCGCTGGCGATCGCCCGCGTCCAGCCGGGCCTGCTCGGCCGTGACCGCCACCTTGAGGGGCGGGCTGCCGGCCACGCAGCTGCGCAAGCTCATCTCGGCGCCGGCCGTGCCGCCTGTGCCGCCCGCCGTGGCTGCACCTGCCGCGCCTGTCGCGCCTGCCGCGCCTGCCGCGCCTGTCGCGCCTGCCGCGCCTGTCGCGCCTGCCGCGCCTGCCGCGCCTGTCGCGCCTGTCGCGCCTGCCGCGCCGAGATGGCCCTTGCCGGCGGCCCGGGCGTTGCCCGGACCCAGGGACAGGGCCAGGCACAGGGCCAGGCTCAGCATTGCGATTGGCAGGCAGATAGGCAGGAAGATGGGCAGGGCGGATCTTTCCCTGCGCTCGTGGATGGCGTGCGGCATGGTGGTGATCTCGTGGTGCCGGCGGTCGGGGAGGGTGCCGCCGTGGTGGGTCTCGGGGTGGGTCGATCCATCCTAGGCTTCTGACCTGCCGCGGGGCTCATGGGAAGCCCGCGGTGCCGCCGATCTGGTGGAATGGCCGGACCCAGCCCGCCCCGCTCCAACTTTTCTCCATCCCGACCCCGATCACCATGAGCGCCTCCCGCCGCACCGTCATCCTGGCCGGGGCCACCGGCCTCATCGGCCGCGAACTGCTGAACGGCCTGCTGGCCGACCCGGCGGTGGCCGAGGTCCATGCGCTGGTGCGGCGGCCCTTGCCGGCCGGCGCGCGGCCTCCGTCATCGGCCGCGCGGCTGGTGGAACATGGGGTGGACTTCGCCGCCCTGCCGGCCCTGCCCGCGGCCGACGAGGTCTATCTGGCCCTCGGCACGACCATCAAGGTGGCCGGCAGCCAGGCGGCCTTCAGGGCGGTGGACTTCGATGCCAACCTGGCCGTGGCCCGCGCCGCCCAGGCCGCCGGGGCGCGCCGCGCCGGCCTGGTGAGCGCCATGGGCGCCAACGCCCGCTCCTCGGTGTTCTACAACCGGGTGAAGGGTGAGCTGGAGGAGGCGCTGGCGCCGCTGGGCTTCGAGGCCCTGGTGATCGCCCGGCCTTCGCTGCTGATCGGCGACCGTGCCGCCCTGGGCCAGCCGGTGCGACCGGGGGAACGCCAGGGCGAGCGCCTGGCGCGCTGGCTGGGGCCGCTGGTGCCGCGCCACTACCGGCCCATCACGGCCGCCCGGGTGGCCCGGGCGCTGCGCGGGCAGCTGCCGCAGGCCCGCGGCGTGGTCCGCCTGATGTCGGGTGACATGAACCACGACTGAGCGGCGACCTGGCCTCAGCTGGCCTGCTTGAAGGCCATCACCGCCTGGTTGCGCAGGGTGCGCAGCAGCGAGAGTTCACGCTCGGTGAGGCTGATGCCGCCGGCCTGCTCGACATCGCCGTAGATCAGGCCGAAGGTCTGGCCCTTGAGCACCAGGGGCAGCAGCAGGAAGGAGGGCGCGTTCACCAGCTGGCGGTACCAGCCCGGCAGGCGGCGGGCCAGGTGGGGCTCGGTGGCGTCCTGGATCAGGGTGTCGACGCCGCGCAGGCAGATGGCGCTGAACAGGTCCACGCCGTCCTGCGGGCGGGGATGGAGGGGGATGCGGAAGGCCGCGCTCACCGCGCCGGTGAGGGCCGAATCTTCGTTGCCCATGCCCCAGCGGCCGGTGAGGCAGTCGCTCTTGGGGTCGCGCAGGCAGAGCAGGCTGCGGCGCAGGCCCAGGCCGCCCTGCAGGCTGGCCAGCACCAGGCGCAGGGTGGCGGGCAGGGATTCACCATCCACGATGGCCTGGGTGACCTGCTCGATGCCGGCAGTCAGTCGTTCGATCTGGTGCTGAATCTGGTGCGACAGGGCGGGCGGAGGCGCCGCGGCACCCGGCTCCTGCGCCGGGCGGCCGGCCGTGGTGCTGGTGTTGGCGCCGGCCGGGGCCGCCTGGCCTTCGGCGGCCTGGGCCGAGGCCGGGCGGGCTATCCTGATGGTCTTGTCCTCGGCCGCCGCGGGCGAGGCTCCGTCCGCACGGGGCGGTTGGGCGGCCGGCCCGTGGGGTGAAGAGGCCTCGCGCCGGGTGGCCTGCAGGGTGACCGTGGCCAGCATGGCGTCGGTGCGGTCCAGCGGATCGATCGCATGGGCGGCGCGGGGCGTGGTGGCGACTTGCGCGGCAGCGCCGGGCTGCGGCGGCGCATTCACGTCGCCCGCCTGCCCGGGCCCGCTGGCCAGCAGGCGGCGTGCCGGAGCGCCCTGGGGCACGACCAGGTTCATCGCACTCGCCAGCTCGCTGACCTGGTGGCGCGCGGCGGCCGTGGCATGGCCCACGGCCTCGGGCGTCACGCCCAGCACGCGGGCGTAGCGTTCAGCCACGATCTGAACCTGGGTGTGGGTGTCGCCGGCCTCGGCATGCAGGATGGCGTCGGTCACCGCATGGGCGGCATGGGCGATCCAGCGCTGGCGGTCGGCCGCCTGGCCGGGTGGATGGTGGGGTGGTTCCCCCTCGGGATGGATCATGGCCTGCTGCAGGGGCTTGGGCAGGCCCCATTGCTTGGCCACGCCCAGGCCCAGCTGTTCGAAGCTGATGCCCAGCACCTGCAGGGCGGCTGCCTGCTCGCTCACCGGCGGGCTGGCCTCGCCCAGGCTGGTCTTTGCCCGGCGCTCGGGCCGGGTCAGGCGGCGCACCTGCTGCGCCTCTTCGGGAAAGTAGAACTCGGTCAGCGTGCGACCCAGGTGGTGGAAGAGGCCGCAGAGGTAGGCCTCCTCGTCCTCGCGCGCATGGGTGGAGAGTTCGCGCGCCAGGTGGGCGGCCATCAGGGAGCGGATGAAGTCCTCGCGCAGCGACTGCGCATGGGCCTTGTTCTCCATGTGCTCCAGCAGCACCAGGGAGAGCGCCAGGTTGCGGATGCCGGCAAAGCCGATCAGCGCCGCCGCCCGGGTCACGGTGGTGATGCTGCCCGCACCGGCATGGCTGTAGTGGGCGGTGTTGACCACGCGCAGCAGCTTCTGCGTCAGCGCCACGTCCTGCAGGATCTCGTCGGACAGGCCCTTCAGGCTCGCGGTCTCGGAATAGGTCAGCTTGCGGATGCGGCTCACCGCGTCCGACATGGCCGGGAAGTCGCTGCGCGAGCGCATGCGCCGCAGCAGGAAGTCCAGCGCCGCCGGCGCGCCGGCCGAGGCCGAGCCGGGCAGGCCGCCGCCTGAGGCAGGCCGCGGGCTGCTGGCCGGGCTGGCCGCCGGGGCCGGGGCGGCCATGGGATGCAGCCAGCCCACCAGGGCGGCGTGGAAATCGCGTGCGCCGGCCCAGCGGCGCGCCGGGTCCAGGGCCAGGCTGCGCTGCACGATGGCGCGCAGCGGGTCGTCCACATCGGGCGCCAGGCCGCCGGGCAGGCTGAGCTCGGTGGTTGCCACGCGCTGCAGGGCCTCCATGGCATCACGCGCGCTGTTGAGGCGTCGGCCGGCCAGCATCTCGCCCAGGATGAGGCCGGCGGCAAACAGGTCCATCGAGGGCGCGGGCGCCTCGCCGCGCGCCGCCTCGGGCGAGAGGTAGCCGGGGGTGCCGGCCACCACGGCCTCCAGCGGCTGGGTGAGGTCGGGCGCCAGGCGGGCGGCGATGCCGAAGTCCATCACCCGCGGCACCTCGCCCGCCCCCAGCAGGATGTTGGAGGGCTTGAGGTCGCGGTGCACGATGCCGGCCTCGTGGGCGGCATGCAGGGCCTCGAGCACGCCCAGGGTGAGTTCCACCGCCTCGCGCGCCGGCAGGGCGCTGCCGCGCCGCTTCAGGTGCTCGGTCAGGGTGGGGCCGGGCACGTATTCGAAGACCAGGCCGCAGCGGCCGCTGTAGCGGTCGGCCTCGAAGATGGGGACGATGTTGGGGTGGGTCAGGCGGCTCACCGCCCGGGCCTCGTGCAGCCAGGTGTCGCCGGCCTGGGGGTCGCCCAGGGGATGGTCAAAGGCCGGGTCGAGCAGCTTGAGCGCCACCTCGCGCTGCAGGCGCGGGTCGTGGGCCAGCCAGACCTCGGCCTGGGCGCCGCGGCCCAGCAGGCGGCGCAGCTCGAAGCGGCCCAGGCGGCCGCCGTCGGCCGGTGCGCCGGCCAGGGGCGTGCCCGCGCGCGCCAGGGCGGCATCCACCGCGGCGGCGCCCGCCGGCGCGGCGGTCCTGCGCAAAGACATCTTCACGGCACTATCCCTGGTCTGGTCGGCAGATCGACGCGCCCGGGGCAGGGGCGTCACCGGGCGGTTTCAGCTGAAGTTGCACGAGCACCCCGGCCCCGGCCAGCGACCAGGAATCATGGACTCATGCCCAGGC